>DAOWME010000274.1 GCA_030643245.1 Deltaproteobacteria bacterium | reverse complement strand
GATTCCTGCAAATAGATTCTCCATGACTGAACACCTTATGAGTAGTATATCTACTCATAAACATATTAGCGGGACTTGTCAAAATGTTTTTTGTATTTTAAAATAATTTTATCTGTGCGGTTAGCCGTTAGCTAGGTAAGATGGATTAGTCGAATGTTTTCAAGAGGAAAGGGGGATACCATAGCAACTTACAGTCGAATTTACATTGCCGGCCATCGTGGTTTAGTAGGATCTGCCATCACAAGACGACTCCAGGCAGAAGGTTATACAAATCTCATCCTCAAAACGAGCACAGAACTGGACCTGCGGGATCAGGGAGCTGTAATGCGTTTTTTTGAAGAGACACGCCCGGAATATGTCTTCCTGGCAGCAGCCAAGGTAGGAGGTATCCTCGCAAACAGTAGCTATCCCGCTGACTTCATATATGACAATCTCGCCATTTCAATCAATGTAATTCACGCTGCTTATCGTTTTGGTGCTCGTAGACTGCTATTCCTCGGCAGTTCATGTATTTACCCGAGGGAATGTCCACAGCCCATACGCGAAGAGTATCTCCTGACCGGCCCCTTGGAATCAACGAATGAGCCGTATGCCGTTGCCAAAATCGCAGGGCTTAAGCTCTGTCAGGCCTATGCCAGGCAGCATGGTTGTAATTTTTTTTCCATAATGCCCACCAATCTGTATGGTCCCGGCGACAACTTCAACCTGGAAACTTCCCATGTCCTTCCAGCCATACTCCGAAAATTCCACGAAGCCAAACTCTCAGGACATACTCCTGTCACACTGTGGGGAACGGGCAAGCCGAGGCGGGAATTCCTGCATGTGGACGATTTGGCTGATGCGTGTATCTTTTCCATGTCGAGGGAGATAGCACCTGGAAATATCCTAAATGTGGGGACTGGAAAGGACCTTTCGATTGAGGAATTGGCCAAACTCATTCAAGAGATCGTGGGGCATCAGGGAGAAATCCTGTGGGATAGAACCAAGCCAGATGGCACACCGAGCAAGCTTTTGGATGTCTCCAAGTTTCAGGCCATGGGCTGGAAAGCACGTATCGGTTTGCGTAATGGAATCGCCATGACTTATGAATATTATCAAAAACAGCCTGAAGTCCGGGCCGAGCGGACTCAATAAATGAAAGGTGGTAACTGAAGCTCATGCGAAAAAAAGCGCTTATAACCGGTATCACCGGGCAGGATGGAGCATATCTGGCCGAATTCTTGTTAAAAAAAGATTATGAGATCCATGGGATCAAGAGACGGACCTCCCTTTTCAATACAGACCGCATCGACCATCTATATCAGGATCCTCATGAACCTGATCGGAGAATGATTCTCCACTATGGAGACCTCACAGACGCAACTAACCTGATCCGTATTGTTCAGGAGGTTCAGCCGGATGAAATCTACAATTTGGCAGCGCAGAGCCACGTGCAGGTATCCTTCGAGACCCCGGAATACACCGCCAATTCAGATGCCCTTGGAACCCTGCGTCTTCTGGAATCCATTCGACTTCTCGGACTGACAGAGAAGACCCGTTTCTACCAAGCCTCATCATCAGAAATGTTCGGTGTTGCTCGCGAGGTGCCACAGAGGGAAACCACTCCATTTTATCCACGTTCTCCATATGCGGCGGCAAAGGTCTATGCATATTGGATTACAGTCAATTATCGTGAAGCCTATGGCATTTATGCGTGCAATGGTATTCTTTTCAATCACGAGTCACCTATTCGTGGCGAGACTTTTGTCACTCGCAAGATTACTCGCGCAGTAGCCCGCATTGGCCTTGGCCTTCAAGACAGGCTTTACCTGGGCAACCTGAGCTCTAGGAGAGACTGAGGTCATGCCCGGGATTTTGTTGAGGCCCAGTGGCTTATGCTTCAACAGAGCGAACCGGACGATTATGTAATTGCCACAGGAGAGCAGCACTCTGTCAGAGAATTTTGCGAACTGACATTCAGGGAGGCAGGAATGGTGATCGAGTGGGAAAGAACGGGCCTCTCAGAGAAAGGGATTCTCAAAGGCGTAAAGGATTCTCCTGCCTTGTCGGAAGAACAGCGACGCAGGATGCCTAAACCAGGTGATGTTCTTGTGGCCATAGATCCACGATATTTCCGACCAACCGAAGTTGATGCATTGATCGGAGACCCATCCAAGGCGCGAGTGAAGCTGGATTGGCAACCCAGGATCGGCTTTAGAGACCTGGTACGTGAAATGGTGGAAAAGGATATACTGGACGCAAAGCGCGATGCCTTATGCAAGGCCTCCGGATACCCGACATACCAGCATTATGAATAGCGAAAAAGTCGCTACCGGAAAAGACTTGCCCATGGAGGCCTATCTGTCCCGAATTCAAGAAAGGCGTGGAAGATCTACTGACTTATGAGTCCCGCAGGGCATAATTTCAAGGACAGGCCCGAAAAAGGGCGCAGGAATTTGACCTTGAACAGATAGGTTCGAAGTACGTTAGTCTTTTACAAGGCATAGCAAAAACTGCGGCTTGACTATCATCTCTCAAGGATGTATTTTGAACAAGAAAATTGATCAAAATATTTTTTCTTACTTCTCTTTATCAAAAATGGTTTAGGGTATTATGCAAAACGCGCTATCAACTTATTTGTTTTGGGATATTGACCAAGACACCTTGGACTTACATAGACATAAGCGATTTATTATTGAGAGAATGCTCCAATACGGAAGGCCGAAAGATATTCATTGGCTTCTCGATCATTATTCAAAAGATGATATCGTTGGTGTTATCAAAAGATCTAAAGCAATAGATC
>DAOWME010000020.1 GCA_030643245.1 Deltaproteobacteria bacterium | reverse complement strand
GGCACCTCGATGTCGGCTCATCGCATCCTGGGGCTGGAGAAGGTCCCAAGGGTTTGGCTGTTCGCCAATTAAAGCGGTACGTGAGCTGGGTTTAGAACGTCGTGAGACAGTTCGGTCCCTATCTGTTGTGGGCGTAGGATACTTGAGGGAAGCTGTTCCTAGTACGAGAGGACCGGAATGGACGAACCTCTGGTCTACCAGTTGTCACGCCAGTGGCATTGCTGGGTAGCTACGTTCGGAAGGGATAACCGCTGAATGCATCTAAGCGGGAAGCCCATCCCAAGATTAGGTATCACTCTACCGAAAGGTAGACTAAAGACCCCTTGTAGATTACAAGGTTGATAGGTTGGAAGTGTAAGTTCGGTGACGAATTGAGCTGACCAATACTAATAGGTCGTGAGGCTTGACCATAACCTTATTTAAATATCATAGAGAAGACTGTTTTCTCGGTAATTATGACGGAGAGGACACACCCGTTCCCATGCCGAACACGGAAGTTAAGCTCTCTAGTGCCGATGGTACTGCTCTGGTAACGGAGTGGGAGAGTAGGTCATTGCCGGGAAACTTAATATAGGCCGCCTTAAGTAAACTTTGAGGCGGCTTTTTTTATTCTTTAGGCCTTTTCGGTTCGGTATTTGCATTCCTTGTTGGAACATTCGAGAGTTCTTTTACCATTTTTTGTAACCTTTTCTAACAAAAATGGAGACTTGCAATCGGGACAGGACTCGGGTACAGGTTTATTCCACAACACCGTCTTACACTCAGGATAGTTGCTGCACCCATAAAAAATTCTCCCCTTTTTTGAACTTCTTTCCACCATATCCCCGTCACAATCAGGTCTTGGACATTTAACCCCAATACACAGAGGCTTAGCATTCCGACAGTCCGGATAATTTTGACAAGAGAGAAATCTGTTTCCATACCGTGTGCGTTTGATTACGAAGCTGCCACCGCACTTCTCACACTTTTCATCGGTCATCTCCGTTTGCTCTATCTGTAAATCTCCGTCCTTGCGGATTCGTTTGGTATTTTTGCACTCGGGATATCCGGAACAAGCCAGAAACTGACCGAATTTACCAACCCTCATTATCATGGGTTTCCCACATTTTTCACATTTCTCTGAGCTAGGAACCATATCCTCAGGTGGTTGTTCTTTCTCTTTCAAAGGCCTTACAAACTTGCATTGAGGATAGCCTTTACAGGCATAGAACTTGCCATAACGGCCCAATTTGATGACGAGGTCCCCACCACATTGGGGGCACTTTTCATCTGTTTCTTCATTAACAACATCTGACTTCTTAACTTCAACATATTTTTCCTCTATTAAGTCAATGAAAGGAGTCCAAAACTGCCCAACGACCTGCCGCCATTCCGCTTTACCCTTGGCTATTTGATCAAGATCTTCTTCCATTCTGGCAGTAAAATCATAATCAACATACTTGTTAAAATGTGTGACTAGCAGTTTTGTTACAGTTATTCCGGTATCTTCAGGATGGAAACGGCGTTCAATTGTTTTAACATACCCCCGGACAAGAAGGGTGTTTATAATTGAGGCATAGGTGGACGGACGGCCTATTCCGTATTCTTCCAGAGTTTTCACGAGAGAGGCTTCACTATAACGAGCAGGGGGCTGGGTGAAATGCTGATTAGGAAGCAGCTCTATCAGATAAAGATACTGACCTTTTGCAAGAGGAGGCAATACATTTTCTTTTTCTTCCTTTTCGTCATCTCTGCTCTCTTGGTAGACTTTGGTAAAGCCAGGAAATTTTATCACAGAACCGGAGACACGAAATACGTAAGTTCCCTTTGCTGTAATGTCAACAGAAACAGTGTTAAATATCGCTTTGGCCATCTGGCATGCGATAGCTCGCCTCCAGATCAGTCTGTATAATTTACACTGATCAGGGCTCAAAGAACGTCTTAGATCATCCGGGTTTCTGGTAAAATCAGTAGGTCTTATAGCTTCATGGGCTTCTTGAACATTCTTTGCCTTGTTTTTGAAATAACGAGGCCTCTTGAGTGCATAATCAGAACCAAATAACCTGATTATCGTGTTTTTTGCATGTTCAAGGGCGTTTGAGGAAAGGTTTACACTATCTGTCCTCATGTAGGTGATTAATCCAACAGCTTCGTCTTGGATTGTTATCCCTTCATAGAGGTTTTGTGCTATGGACATGGTTTTCTTTGCCGAGAAACGCAGCTTCCGGGCTGCCTCCTGTTGCAGCGTGCTTGTGGTGAACGGAGGTGGAGGGGCTCTGCGCACTTCTTTTTCCTTAATTGCCACAACCTCATATTCTGCACCTTCAAGTTCATCTACGATTTTCTTGGCGGACTTTTCATTCTTGATTGAGAATTTCTTTTGTTTTTTACCATCCACCTCAACAAGAACAGCTTTAAAATTGGTGGATGGAGTTGGCTTCTTTGTGGTTGAGAGGTTCGCAGAGATAGTCCAATATTCCTTGGGCTCAAATGCTTTAATCTCTTTTTCTCTCTCACAGATTAGTCTAAGTGATACGGATTGAACTCGGCCGGCGGAGAGTCCATAACGCACCTTTTTCCACAGAAACGGACTGAGGTTAAATCCGTAAAGGTAGTCTAAAATTACTCTGGCCTGCTGAGCATTTACCAGAGATTGAATGATGTCTCTCGGATTTTCAATGGCTTTAAGAATGGCTTCTTTCGTAATTTCATAAAAAGTTATCCTTTTAACTGAAAGGGACGATGCCCGATCCTCTTTACCTTGGGTTCTTACGTTACCTAGGCCCAGGACTTCTAATAAATGCCAAGCAATGGCCTCCCCTTCTCGATCTAGATCGGTAGCCAGGTAGAGATTTTCACATTGTTTAAGGGCCTTCTTTATTTGAGAAATATTCTTCTTTCTTTGAGGTAGTACATGGTATTGGGGCTCAAAATTGTTGTCTACGCTCACTGATCCGGGCTTGCTGGGGAGTGCCCTGATATGCCCGGTAGATGGCAACACCAGGAAATCTTTCCCGAGGAATTTCTTGATAGTGTTTGCTTTTGAGGGTGATTCAACTACAACGAGAGATTTAGACATTCCTTTCTCCATATATTTTAGTTTCCATCCAGAAAGGGCATTTTTTTGCGATTTCTGTGTGGTGAAAATTGTTCATTTCTGAAATGGAAATTTGTTAGCGCTTATTTTTTCAGAAGCTAATTTATGGATGGGCACTACACAACTTGATATTTTGCAGCGCGAATTTAAAACAATAAAAAATGATCAATCGGGGGAAGGAAGAAGTTTTCAAACATCCTTTTAGTTTTTTATAAATATCTTTCCAGGCAGATGGGTAATAAGGCCGTCAAGTTCTAAAGTTAACAATATGCTTGAAACTTCGTTAACATTCAGTCTGCTTCTAGCTGTGACCATATCAATGTGCAAGGGACCTTCGGTCAAGACAGTCAAGACCAATTTGGCATTTTCGGATAGATTTTCCTTTACCCTGGTCTTGTTCCTAGTTGCTCTATGATTTCTGTATTCGGGTAAGACTATGTCGACAACATCATTGGCATGTTCTAGTAAGCTAGCCCCATTTTTGATGAGCCTGTTTGTCCCTTTACTTCTCATAGACCCGATCTGTCCAGGTACGGCAAAGACATTTCGACCTTGGCTAGCTGCAAACCTTGCAGTGATTAAAGATCCACTTTTTGTTCCTGCCTCAACAACTACTACCCCTAAGGACAGACCACTTATTATCCTGTTTCGGTCGGGGAAGTTTACACTGTCGGGCGGTGTTGCAATAGGAAAATCACTAATTACAGCACCATTTTTGATTATCTCATGGTATAATGCCTCGTTTTCTGGAGGATAGATTATATCTATTCCGTTTCCCAGTACGGCGATAGTCCTTCCTCCAGCACGCAAGGCCTCTTTGTGACAAATGGAATCGATCCCACGAGCCATACCACTTACAATCGTTATTCCCTCGGTTGCCAAATCCCGACTGATTAAATTAGCGGCACACTTCCCATATTTTGACGGGGTCCGTGATCCAACAACGGCAACAGCAAATTGATCCGCCTTTGTAATATTTCCCTTCACGTAAAGTATCGATGGCGGATCACTGATCTTAAATAGATTACTTGGATAACAGTCATCCTCAAGTGTTATTATTCCGGCATTCGCCTTCTCAACAGCAAGTAACTCTTTCTCGACTAGAATCTCCCGGTCAAAGTTCTTAATAGCTGAAGCAGTTTGGGGGCCTATACCCTCAACTTCCATCAATTCTTTAAAAGTGGTCTTGAACACAACCTCAGCTCTCTTGAAGTGTTCGATCAATCTCTTATATAAAACATTACCTATTCCCGGCACGAAACTGAGTGCTACGCCAAAAAACTTCTTGTTCATTGTTTTGGATTCTGCTCTGTCCCATTTGCCTTCCTCCCTCTTCATCAGAGGGAGAAAGAGGAAGGGGTTCGGGACGTATGCTTGACATTTGCATACTGTTTTTATTTAAATGAATCGGGGTTGAGAAAAAATAAAAAAATACCTGCTAACCTTGGACTTGTCAAGGGAAAAGTCATTAATGAAGTCAAGATGTCTCGGTGTGAAAACTAATCCCTTGCTTTTTGAAGTGCTGCTATGATAGTAGTTTTTTATTGGTTATTGTGTTGCCGTTCAGCGTGTAATTTGTAGGGAAAGGACTGAATGATTTGTTGAACGGTTGAGCAGCACTTCATGGGAAGAGGATCCTTATGAAAAAACCGGAACTCCTTGCACCAGCCGGGAATTTGGAGAAACTGAAGATTGCCATTCACTATGGTGCTGATGCTGTATATTTAAGTGGCAAGTCATATGGACTCAGGAGTTTTGCCGGGAATTTTACCATTCCTCAGATGGAGGAGGGCATAAAACTCGCACAGGAAGAAGAGGTTAAAGTATATGTCACGGTCAATATTTTTCCCAGAAATGATGATTTGAAAGGAATTCCTGAGTATTTGAACATCCTCCAACAACTGAGTGTGGACGCTATAATCGTTTCAGATCCCGGGATTATTGCTATGGCAAGGAGACTAATTCCTGGGATGACGCTTCATCTGAGTACCCAGGCGAACACTACCAACTGGCAGAGCGTAAAGTTCTGGAAAGATCAGGGTATTTCTCGAGTTAACCTGGCACGGGAACTGTCCTTCTCTGAGATTAAATATATCAAGAGAAAAGTAGACACAGAGATAGAGATATTCGTTCACGGGGCTATGTGTATCTCGTACTCAGGCAGGTGTCTGCTAAGTAATTACCTGACTAATCGAGATTCGAACCGAGGGGAGTGCTCGCAACCGTGTCGATGGAGATACGCCCTCATGGAAGAGAATCGCCCGGATACGTATCTCCCAATTTTTCAAGATAAACACGGTAGTTATATCCTCAGTTCAAAAGACCTCTGTCTTTTAGAGTATATCCCTGATTTGATAGATGCCGGTGTAGACGCCCTTAAGATCGAGGGAAGGATGAAAGGGATAAACTATGTGGGGAATGTCGTGAAGTCTTATCGCCAGGCGATAGACGAGTACTTGAGTAAGCCGGGGAAGTACGCGTTTCGGAAGGAGTGGTTTGAAGAGTTAAGGAAGGTTAGTCACAGGGGGTATACGACGGGCTTCTTCTGTGAGGGTCTTACTGAAGGCATCCAGAACTATTCGTCTTCGTCTTATGTTCAAACCCATGAATTGGTAGGGGTGATCAGGGAAATCTTGAGACAGAATACGATCAAGATTGAGGTAAGAAATCAGATACGCTTGGGTGACGAACTCGAATTTGTAAGAAAGTCAGGAGAGGTCCATCGTCTCTTCTTGGAGAAGATAATGAATGAGGATTGTGAAGAGATTTCAATTGCCCAGCCAAATCAGTCTATCATCTTGGCTGTCGACTTTCCTGCAGATAGAAACGATCTCATCCGGAGAGAGAGATGAAGTTTCCCCGTCCCATACCTTCCCTGTGCAAGTCGACCTCATAAACATCTCACACATCTCACATCTTGAGAAAATATCCCATCTTTTCGACTTGTGCAGTCACAAAACCAGTATGTTGAAGCTTCTCTGATAATTCAGTCAACAGGATTGTGTTAAGAGGTAAACCTGCCCAACTGCACAGGTCGCATCTTTTTGGAATTGCCGCCGGAGGCGGGCAAAGGTTTCTCAAGGATAACCTTTGCCCGCCTTATCAGTTGAATGATTACCAAAACACCCTGTGAAGGGTTATTACCGCCAGTTTAATGGCTATAGCGAACACGGGGTAGGGCGCTGAAGATACTCCGAGTCCTTCCTACCTTGGTTCTTTACCAAAGATGTTAACGAGAACCGTTGTGCCTAGGCCGCCAAGGTTATGAGTGCAGGCTATTTCAGCGTTTTTTACTTGCCTTTCTTCTGCTTCTCCCCTTAAATGCCACCATAGTTCACAGATCTGTGCCACACCGGTGGCGCCTATGGGATGTCCTTTTGCCTTGAGACCGCCACTGGGATTGCAGGGTTTGCTGCCGTCAAGCATAGGGTGTCCCTCTTCAAGCCACTTGGCCCCTTCACCCTTTTTGCAGAAACCCATGTCCTCATATGTCAGTAGCTCGGTAATTGTGAAGCAGTCGTGAAGTTCTGCTATGTCAACATCGTCGGGACCGATCCCGGCCATTTCATAGGCTGCTTTGGCAGCAGCCTGGGTTGCTGGAAACTCTATAAAATTTTTCTTCCATGGCAGGTACATAGGGTCAGTCGCCAATCCGCTTCCCAGGAAATATAATGGCTTGTCCGTGTATTCCTTTGCCCTGTCTTGTCTTGCCAGCAGGATCGCCGCTGCTCCGTCGGTTGTGGGACACGAATCGAACAGTCCCAAAGGCCACGAGATAATGGGGGCGTTCAGTGCCTGCTCCACTGTGATCTCAAAATTGAAATGGGTGTAAGGGTCCATTGTGCCGTTGTGATGGTTTTTCACTGCTATCATGGCCAGATGTTCCCTCTTTGTGCCGAACTTGTCCATATGTGCCGTGGCAAGAGAGCCAAATCTTTGCGGAGCGGATGAGCCCCTGGGATGCCACCAGGAATGATACATAATGCCGGTCTGTGCGATAAGAGAATCTCTTGAGGGTATATCTCGCATCTTCTCAGCCCCAATCACCAGGACGAGATCGTATACGCCGGCCGCCACGGAAAAGGCTGCGTTTCTAACTGCATCACTGCCCGTGCAACATGCGTTCTCCATCCTACTCACGGGCTTTGGGAAAAACCGTATGGGCTCTGCCAGTCCGGCCCCCGTAAGTATCTCCCTTCGAAAACCCGTTCCAGGGATACAGGTGCCCAACCATCCTGCCTCTATATCCTCCTCGTCTACTCCCTTGTCAACGCTTTTCAAACATGCCCTGTAGGCGCCTACTATCATATCTTCATAGCTTTGACCGAAGAGTTCCCCGAATTTAATCATTCCGGCACCCACTACGGCCACAGGTAATCCTTTTTGCTTCGCCATAACAAAGATCCTCCTATTCTTTTACAGGTCTAAATTTGTACCCATATCTTACCAGTCCCAGTTCTTTTCCACACCTTCTAAATACAAGCTCGATCCTGCCCC
Source organism: Deltaproteobacteria bacterium (assembly GCA_030643245.1). Taxonomy (GTDB): domain Bacteria; phylum Desulfobacterota; class UBA8473; order UBA8473; family UBA8473; genus JAUXHQ01. The sequence goes on along the minus strand of DAOWME010000020.1, from coordinate 12,975 downwards.
CTACCTTTACATCATCTGTGCTGCAATCGGTTATCATTGAGGAGACATTTCCACCGTACTCACCTTTTGCTCCTTCCATCTTGGCGGTACATACAGGGATGGGAGCCTGCTCAGGACTTACCGCAACTACGTATTGAAAGTTAAAGGTGATGATATTCCCTCTCCTGGGAAGGGGTACATCCTTGAAGTCTTGCCCCTTGCAGTCTATACAATAATGCCTTTTGGGGAAATTCAATGATCCACAATTCGTGCATTCCTGGGCCTTCAACTTCAGTTCGGAATCTTTATTTCTCTCTGCAGAGGGTTGAGCAATAATGGAGGACATAGGCTCAGGAAGGCCTTTGACCTTGAGGATACCTATGGTCTTTTCATAGGTGTAGTAATCTATGTAATCTTTGTTTTCTATGTAACTTTGGACCGTCGTCACCTGACCTCTCTTCTTGTCCACATTGTCCGATACAAGCAGTGAAAAAGCGTCACTTCCTGCACCGGAGCCGTAAGATGCCATAATAATCCTCTCGCCGGGTTTAGCTTGATCGAGGACCGCTGCAAGCTCTATCAAAACGGAACTCGATCCGGTGTCACCGCATACGGGAGAAACGATAGATGAAGGCATCTTCTCGGACTTTATACCCAATTTTTTAACGGCCGTGACGGGCGCCTTTGCATCCGGCTGGGTGAAGGCCGCGTAGTCAAAGTCACTTCCCGTTTTCCCTGTCTTCTTAAAAAGTCCATTAACCGCATCTACGATAATTTTCGGATATCCGCCAAACCGCTCGTACCTAGGGTCGTCATAACGGCTCACAAACTGATCCCCATCGCTTCTCCATGTGCTGGTGAAGCTTGTAGAACTGAAATATGAGTCTTGAAACTCGGCTATTATATTATCTTTACCGACCAGATATGCAGCAGCTCCCGCACCCAGTGAGTGTTCCAGAGGATCTCCCGGGATCCCCACCTGGGCATCAGCGCCGATTACTAAGGCGTAATTGCCCCTGCCTGACGCAACGAAGTCTGCGCAAGCCTGGAGGGCAGTTGTCGTCGACTTGGTAGATCCGCCAAAATCAGCGACGGAAGCACCCTCAGATATTTCCAGGACCTCCGCTATGATTACAGCAATGGACTTGTTTATGAATGGACTGGACACGGAAGATACATACAGAGCGCCGATCTCTGATGCATCTATTCCGGCATGGGTAATGGCATTCTGTGCCGCCTCGACAGCCATGGTCGTCACATCTTCATCGAAGCCTAACACGGACTTCTCCTTAATCCCTGCGGCCCCTCCCCCCCAGACCTTGGAAATATCTTCCTTTTTTATCCTGTATTTTGGGATATAAACCCCGTAGCCTAAAATACCGACGGACATAGTGACCTCCTTATCATCCTATTTTGTTCTAATATTTCCCCTGATATACGTTACAATTTCATCCATAGAGTCTCCTGACATGAAGACTTCGTCTACTCCCATTTTTTTAAGCTCTGCAACATCCTGTCTGGGGAAAACACCACCAACGATAACCAAGACATCCTTTACATTATTCTCTCTTAACAGGTTTATCACCTTTGGGGTATGGGAAAGTTGTTCGCCGGACAGAAAACTCAATCCGAGGACATCCGCATCCTCCTCTATGATTGTTCTTACAACTCTTTCCGGTGTCTGAAACGCCCCCATAAAGATCACCTCCATACCCGCATCCCTGAGGGCTCTGGTTACTACCTTTATCCCTCTGTCGTGGCCGTCCAAACTGACTTTAGCCATGACAACCCTTAATTTTCTCCCAAGCTCCATACCCTCACCTCGCTTTCATAATATGAACTCAACCCCTTGAAAATTCACATTGATGATTAATTGTGCGGCTCACAATCTACGATAGCAGATTTCTGGCGGCCACGATCCTCTGTATTTGATTGGACCCGTCGTATATCTGTACAGACTTCGCATCCCGCATCCTTCTCTCTATGGAAGATCCTTTTGTGTATCCATAGCCGCCCACAATTTGAACGGCATCACTCGTTACCTTCATACCGACATCGGCAGCGTAACATTTGGACATACAAACCAAGGTTTCGACATCCTTGAAGCTTGCTCCATTTCTGTCCATAACATATGCTGTTCTGTATATCAAGGACCTTGCCGTTTCTACCGAGATAGCCATGTCGGCCAGCATGAACTGGATGGCCTGAAAATCGACTTCAGGTTTCCCGGATTGAACCTCTTCTCTAACATATTCCACAACATCATCGAGTGCCCCCTGCGCATTACCCATGGCTGTACTCCCGGCCCCCCAGACACGCATCATGTTAGCGATATTGGTCAATAGACGCCAACCCTCATTTTCCTTTCCAATGAGATTGTCCTTTGATACCTCTACGTCATCAAAGATGAGCTCCACGGTTCCAGTACCTGCGAAACCCATCTTGTGCTCCTTATTCCCTACATGAAAGCCATGCGAATTTTTATCCACTACAATCACACTGATGCCCTTTGTACCCCTCCCCCCGGTCCTCACAAAAACCAGGTTCAACTCTGCAACCTCACCGCTGGTTATGAAGGCCTTTGAACCGTTCACAACATAGTTGTCTCCATCCGGAACGGCCCGTGTCTGAAGGTTGCCGGCATCAGAACCGTAATTCGCTTCCGTCAGGGCAAACGAGCAGATATGTGTCCCTTTCTCAAGCCTCTTTAGGAACCTCTGCAGCTGAGCTGTTGTCGCCGCTTTCGACAATACCTGGAGCACTGCTCCAGTTGTTATTAACATCTGTGGTGCGGAAGCGTATGCTCTTGCAAGCTCTTCCACGATGAGGCAAAGAGTCATGGTGTCCGCGTCAAGCCCACCGGAACTCTTTGGGAGCGTCGCCTTTAATAACCCGTTTTTCGCATAAACATCTACATAGTCCAAAGGAAATTCATCGGTTTCATCTATCTCAGCCGCTCTAGGCGCCACCTTTTCTTCTGCAATCTTCCTTACCGTATCCCGTACCCTCTTCTGCTCCTCTGTAAACTCAACCATCGCATTCCTCCTCCTCAGTAATACCAGCAACAGCAACTTCTTCTTAACCCCGCCTGTTCATTGCAAGGAAGCAGATCTCTATCAGGATTTACCGAGCAGGCTTCTCGATATTATCATCCTCTGGATCTGATTGGTTCCGTCGAATATCTGTACGCCTTTGGCATCCCTCATCATACGTTCCACAGGATAGTCTTTTGTATACCCATAGCCTCCCAGTATCTGTACTGCATCGGTGGTAACCTTCATGGCCGTGTCCGTTGTGAAACACTTCGCCATTGACACCATAGGCTCGATCTTACTGAAGGGCTCTGTCCCTTTGTCTATCATCCCTGATGCCCTGTAGTTTAACGACCGGGCTGCTTCCGTCAGCATAGCCATGTCTGCCAGCATAAATTGGATGGCCTGGAAGGTGGCGATGGGCTTTCCGAACTGAACCCTTTCTTTAGCGTATCCAGCTGCATACTCCAAAGCGCCTTCAGCAATCCCGAGTGACACGGAGGCAGCTCCCCATATTCGCATGAGGTTGCCATACTGTGTGAGTATATTCCACCCCCCTCCTTCTCCTCCCAGGAGGTTCTTTTTCGGTATGCGAGCGTCTTCGAAGATGAGTTCCACTGTTGGACTTCCCCTCAACCCCATCTTCTTTTCCTTTTTTCCGAAAGTGAAGCCGGGGATTCCTTTCTCCACAATGAACGCACTGATCCCCTTTGCTCTTTCCCCTGGTCCGGTTCTGGCAAAGACCAGATAAAAATCCGCTACCTCTCCGGTAGTAATGAAGGTTTTGTTACCGGTCATCACATAGTCGTCACCATCCGGAACAGCCTTTGTCTGTAAGGACGCAGCGTCGGAACCATAGTTCGGTTCAGTGAGGACAAAGGCACATATCTTGTCACCAGAGGCAAATTTTGGACAGAAGATCTTCTTCTGCTCTTCGCTCCCACCTCGTATAAGAACGTTTGTCAGTGCCTGGGTTGTAAATACCATCAGGGAAGATGCCGGCGACACCTTAGAAAGTTCTTCTATAACTATACAGAGGGTTGTATTGTCGGCATTCACTCCGCCGTACTCCTCGGGCAGGACGAGGTTCAAGAGTCCGTTCTCCCCAAATACCTTAGCGAGGTCCCATGGGAACTCATCCGTTTCGTCTATCTCCGCTGCCCGCGGAGCCACCTTTTCCTTTGCCAACTTCCTCACCATCTGCTGTATCATCCTCTGATCTTCAGTAAAATGAATCATTACTCTACCTCCTCAACTTAAATAGGCAGGAAATGCCCTCTCTTTGCTCCTTAAACCACTCTCAGACCCATCTCTCTGGCAATAACCGTCCTCTGCATCTGCGAAGACCCGGCGCTGACTGTAATTATCCTCGAATCCCTGAAATGACGCTGCATATCGTATTCCAGGCTGTATCCATATCCGCCCATTATCTGCATCCCCTGGTTTGATAGCCTGGCGTAAGTTTCAGAACCAAAAAGCTTTGCCATGCTCACCTGTTTCATACACGGCATCCCCTGGTCCAGCATCCACGCAGCCCTGTAGACAAGTAAACGTGCTGCATCCACCTCTGTCTGCATGTCCGCCAGCATGTGGCCCATGGCCTGAAATGTACCTATGGGTCTGCCAAACTGTACCCTCTGCTTTGAATGTTCGAGGGCCAGGTCTACAACGGTCTGGGAGCTCCCGATAAATGTAGAGCACCCGTACAACCTTTCCAATTCAAGGCCTGAAAGGAGCATTTTCCATCCATTGTTCAGCTCTCCCACCATGTTTTCCTTGGGAACACGGACGTCTTCAAAGAAGATCTCATTTGTGTGGAGCATCTTTCTCCCCAACATTTTTATCCTTCTTATCTCGACTCCGGGTGTATCATTGGGCACAAGAATCAGACTTATTCCTTTATGCTTGGGGAGGTCCTTGTCCGTCCTGACATAGACGCTCATAACCGTATCCTTCGCATCAGAAGCCGTTTGGAAGGTTTTTTGTCCGTTTAAAACCCAGCTACCCCCGTCCAGTACCGCAGATGTGGCCAGTGAAGCCGCATCCGACCCGGCATTGGGCTCTGTAATGGATATGGAGAGCCTGATCTTGTTGTCGATCATCTTCGGTATATAGAACTTCTTCTGTTCCTCTGATCCATGCTCAATGATATTCAGTCCGCAGAAGACACTGATACCGAATCCAGCTGCAATTTCATAGGAAAATCGTGACATCTCCTCGCCGACGATAATCAGATCTACGGCGCCCAATCCGCTCCCGCCGTATTCTTCGGGGATTGGCAGGCCAAACCAGCCGAGTTTTGACATCTTGCCATATATCTCATGCGGGTATTCTTCCTTTTCATCGAGTTCCCTCACGTATTCCGGGGGACATTCCTTCTCCATGAAATCGGTGACACTGTTTCTAAGAATATTCTGTTCCTCGCTAAATCCAAACTCCATTTTGATCTCCTTTCCGAATTAACGTATTCAACAAAACATACGGGTAACTTTTCAATTAATCAGGACAGATTTCTGATGCTGCGCTGTAGGTGAGCACTGCTCGAAATTTTAACCCGGATCCTTACGATCCTCACTTCATGCCCAGCAAATTCCTGGCAACGACTACCCTCTGGATTTGGTTGGTTCCGTCGAAGAGCTGAATAGCCTTGGAATCCCTCATCATCCTCTCAACGGGATAATCCTTGAAATATCCATATCCACCAAGAACCTGGACTGCGTCCGTCGCTACCTTGACCGCTGTGTCGCTTGCGAGACACTTTGTCATGGAAACCAGGGAGCCTATTTCCGTAACTGATCCTTCTTTCTTGTCGATCATCTGGGACGTTCGATAGAGGATAGAACGGACCGCCTCTGTCTGCATGTACATGTCTGCCAGCATGAATTGGATGGCCTGCAATGCGGCGATTGGCTTGCCGAACTGATACCTCTCTTTTGCGTATCCCACCGCATAATCCAGCGCACCCTGAGAAATACCGAGCGCCATAGACGAAGCGCCATACAGCCGCATCTGATTGGCCACCTGAGCGAGTATTTTCCAACCCTCACCCTCTGTGCCCACAATATTCTCTTTGGGAACTCGAGCATCCTCAAAGATCAGATCCGCCACAGGGTTGCCTCTTAACCCCATCTTCTTCTCTTTTTTGCCCATTGTGAACCCTGGGGTGTCCTTTTCAACAACAAAGACCGATATGTCTTTTTTCTGGGCCTGGCCCTTGACCCGGCTAAAGACGAGATAAAAATCCCCAACTATCGCATTTGATATAAAACACTTCCTGCCATTCATAATATAATAGTCGCCTTCCAGGGTGGCACTGGTGCTTATCGCGTTGGCATCCGAACCTGCATTGGGCTCAGTCAAAGCAAAAGCGCTTATCTTATTACCCTGGGACAGCCTGGGGAAAAATCTGTCCTTCTGCTCCCGGGTTGCGGCCTGCAACAGGATATGGATAAGGGCCTCGGTGCTAAAGACTATGCATGAGCAGGAAGCGGACACCTTAGCTATCTCCTCCATGACAAGACAGAGGGTAGTAGTGTCTGCACCAACACCCCCGTATTCCTCGGGCAGAACCAGCCTCAATGTGCCGATTTCCTTGTAGAGTTCCACGATGTCCCATGGGAATTCATCTGTTTCATCAATCTCAGCCGCTCTTGGGGCGATCTTTTCCGCAGCGACCCTCCTCGTTAAGTCACGAATCATTACCTGATCTTCAGTAAAATCTATCATTGTAATACCCTTTCGATCGACTTATAATTAGTTTCCATCCAGAAATGGCCCTTTTTCCCCTGAGCTGCGTTCTCCTCCGGTTTCAGCATGCGACGTACGATCATATACGCCTCGGCGCAAACCATCGTGCGGCCTTGCTCAGAGAAAAAATTGCTCATTTCTGAATTGGAAATCAACTCGTGCCCTTTCCTCAAGAAGTCCATTTATGGATGAGCCTCTAAGGGAAAGGGTGCTAACAAGTTGATTAGTAGCGTAGAATGCTTATATATCGCTTTATTAAGAAGTTACTGCTCAGCATTCATTTGTTACAACCCTCTGAAGTTGGGTTTTCTCTTATTCAAGAATGCGTCAATACCTTCCTTTGCATCCTCTGATTTGAAAAGCATGCCCGCACCTTCTACAGCGTACTCCAACTCCTCCCCGTGGAGTTCTCTATTGACCGCGGCCTTAATGAGATCCACTGCCAGCGGGGCCTTGGATATTATTTTCTTGGCCATTTCCATGGAGGCATCCATGAGGTCTTCGTGAGGTACGACCTTGTTTATCAAGCCAATCCTTAGCGCTTCTTCAGCGGCGATAGGTTCACCGGTCATGGCCAATTCCTTCGATTTTGCCCTGCCCACTATCTGGTGTAACCGCAGGATGGCAAAGGCAGGGACCAAGCCTATAGCAGCTTCCGGTACGCCAAACTTTGCCTTATCGGAAGCGACTATGATGTCGCAGGCGATGGCCAGCTCCAACCCACCACCTAGGGCAAGGCCATTAACCGCAGCAATAACCGGCTTTGGATACTTCTCCAACGAACCAAGGAAGAGAATCACATCCCTCATGAACTTACGGATACTCGGCGTGTCGAATGTAAAACCGCTTATGTCCCCTCCTGCACAGAATGCCCTACCGGTCCCTGTCAGGATAAGAGCTCCTATGTCCTTGTCGTTCAGCGCTTCCTCATACGCTGTGGCGAGGTCCTCCCGCAGCTGGGTACTAAGGGCGTTTAACCTCTCCTGGTAGTTCATAGTTATGATGGCCACACTGTCTTTCTTTTCGTATACAACTACCTTTAAGTCCACGGATGTTCCTCCTTAGTTAGTGCCCATCCATAAATGGCTATTTTCCGAAATCTCTGCATCAGACTCAGATTTTAATCCTCAAAATACCCAATGTATTCCTGCAGTTAAAATCTTCGTCTTCCTTGTCCTTGCAAAAAACATCTCATTCCTGGACGGACACTAGTTAAGGGGCGAGGCCGAAATAACTTCCTCAAGTTGGCGCTCAGATTTAGGTCAGATTTGTTCGATCTGAAAATACAAAACCACAGGAATAGTCTTACCTATTTCGAAGATTTTGTGTTTGAAGATCGGTCAAAGATGGCCTGAAGATGAGATGTACAAATGGGGAAGTTATTTCGGCCTCGCCCCTAAGGTAAGCGTTCACAGAGGTCAGGAATCAGTTGTCAGAAAAATTTTCCTCAAAGACCATAATGAAGACTTACAGGCCATACTGCCTGGCTATAATCACTCTCTGTATCTCCGATGTACCTTCAAATATCTCCATTATCCTGGCATCCCTGAAATAGCGTTCCAAGGGGTATTCCCTCATGTAACCATACCCTCCGTGTATCTGCAAGGCCTGATAAACGACCTTGTTAACCATCTCCGATCCATACAACTTAGCCATGGAAGCCTCTTTGATACAGTTTACGCCCTTATCATTCAACCACGAAGCCTTGAAGACCAAGAGAGATGCCGTCTCAATCTCCACCGCCATATCTGCGAGTTTAAACTGAATGCCCTGAAACTTGCCTATGGGCTGACCGAACTGCTGTCTGTCTTTTGCATACTGTAATGCCTTTTCAAAGGCTGCCTTTGCCAAACCAACGCTTGCTGCGCCTACTATTATTCTGGTGTCCTGGACGGTGGCCATGAGGTGGTAAAAGGCCTTTCCCTTGTCTCCCATCAGGTTTTCCTTCGGAACCCTGCAGTCCTCAAAAGCGAACTCTGCTATGTCCTGGGCCCTAATCCCCAGCTTTTTCACACCCTTACGAGAAAAACCTGGTGATTCGGTATCAACTAGAAAGAGGCTTATGCCTTGGTGCCCTTTCCCCTTATCTGTCCTGGCCGCCACGGTTGCAAACTTCGCGGTCATACCGTTGGATACAAATACCTTTGCCCCGTTCAAGATATAACTGTCCCCATCCTCTTTCGCAGTCGCCTGAACGGATGCCGCATCAGAACCGACGTTGGGTTCTGTTAGAGCAAATGATCCCACGTACTCACCCTTTATAGCAGGGACCAGATATCTCTGCTTAAGATCCTCCGACCCAAAATTATATACAGGGGAGGTGCCGACTGTATTCTGGACAACCAACCCCATGGCGATCCCAGCATCCGCCTTTGTGGTCTCTTCTGTGAATATGGAAAGGGCGATGGTGTCCGGCCCCGTGCCTCCGTATAGCTCCGGATATGGTATCCCCAGAAAACCTAACTCACCAGCCCTGTCATAGATCCACCTGGGGTATTCTTCTTTTATATCGTGTTCTTCACCTATAGGGGCGATCTCTTTCTGTGCAAACTGCGCTACCGTCCTTTGGAATATCTTATGCTCCTCACTCAGTTCAAAATCCATCTCTACCTCCAAAAGTCTTACTTGAACTAAAACCCTCTTATTTGTCATTTTGATTGAAGGGAGAAATCTTTAAGCCCTTGTATCTTCATAGATAGATTTCTTGCTACGCTCGAAATGACAGTTTTAGGAAAGTTAAGGGGTTTTCGTTCGGGCACTACTTACCCTTAAATTTCGGTTCTCTCTTCTCTAGAAAAGCTGTACTTCCTTCTTTGTGATCTTCAGTGTCCGAGCAGAACCCCTGAGTAAAGACTTCATATTCCAGAGTGGTTTCTAGATCAAGCCTCTCGAAGCCATCGTAAATGGACCGTTTGGCAATGCTTATGCCTAGGGGGGCTCTGCTGGCTATTTTTAAACACATCTCTTTGGTGACATTTTCCAACTCTTCCGCCGGAACCACCTTGTTAACCAGCCCGATACGTAGTGCCTCTTGTGCATCAATTATGTCTCCTGTAAAGACAAGCTCACAGGCCTTCTTTGTGCCTACCAAGCGCGGTAGCAGGTGACTTCCTCCGTAATCCTGAACAAGGCCTACCTTTACAAAGGCTTGACTGAACCTCGCCTTTTCTGAAGCAATGATAATGTCACAGACCAGGGCCAGGTTGCACCCTGCTCCCACGGCCACACCGTTTACCATGGCGATAACCGGTATAGGCAAATTTCTGATCTTAACAGGGTTCCTCAAATTTTTTTTCATCCCCACCCTTCTCTCAGCCACGCCCATACCTATCCGGCCCTTCTGGGCGCTTACATCACCACCGGCGGAAAAGGCCCTCCCAGCACCGGTAATTATGAGAACCCTAATTTCGTCGTCCTCCTCTACTTCATCGAGCTTGCGTCCAAGCAAAAGCTGTGAGGGCCAGTCTAATGCGTTTAGCCTATCCGGACGGTTGAGGGTTAAGGTGGCAATATTTCCTTCCTTCCTTAACAGTATCGTCTCTTCATCCATTTTTTCCTCCTTACGTAATAGCAATAATAACTTCTTAAAAACCCGGGGTATGAGCCATGCATCAAGGCACTTAGGAGTGATTGACCACTACCTGGTCTTTGAGAAGTTACGAGCAATAATGTTACTGACGAAAAATGAATCATTGTTCATTATATACAGAAAGAAAAACCATAATGCAAGGAATAAATCCACCAGCAATTCTAATTAGTGTCCATCCAGAAATGGACTTCTTAAGAAAATGGGCACGAGTTGGTTTCCAATTCAGAAATGAGCAATTTTTTCTCTGAGCAAGGCCGCACGACGGTTTGCGCCGAGGCGTACATGATCATACGTCACAGGCGGAAACCTGAGGAGAACGCAGCTCAGGGGAAAAAGGGCCATTTCTGGATGGAAATTAACTGAAGGCCCTCCACGAGGACCCCATCCGTGGAGGGCCGCTATTTTGTATGTGAGGTGGATCCATTTGGCTGGTAAGATGTCTCGGCATTTGCCCTGTCCGTTGGTAATGCGAAATTTTTTGATAATTCCCATCTTCCTTGTCTTCTTCTTCTTGTTGGATGGATGTGCGTCCAGGAAGGAATTAGTGGGTCTCCAGTACGACGTAAATAGACTGAGAAGGCAAGTCGTTCACTTGGGAAATAATATTAGAAGGGAGAGCGATAAGAAGATTGCGAGGGTTGATAGTGATCTCAAAGAATCCATAGGACCTGTGAGGAAGAGTCAGGCCGATATAAATGTAAGGTTAGATAGCTTACAGACTCAACTCCAGTCTCTGAAGGGAAAGATTGAAGAATGCCGGTATCTTTTGGGGCAGCAAACTAAGGAGAATGCCTCTTTGAAAAAGAGGTATGAATCCAAACTTGAGAAACGCCTCCTTATACTGGAAGGGTTTTTCATTTCTGAAGGTACGCCTTCCAGTGGAAAAATTCCCACTGAAGGGAAGTCCCCCGGGGAAGAGAAGGGAAAGGCCAAAAGTAAGAAGCCAACGTCAAAGGAGCTCTATTCCAAGGCATATGATGATTTCAAGAAGGGGGATATAAAGGCGGCCAGGATAGGATTTCGAAAATATCTCAGGCTGTTTCCTAATACTGATTACTCTGATAATGCCCAATACTGGCTCGGAGAATTCTTTTTCGTGGAAAAGAAGTATAAAGAGGCCATACTGGAGTTCGATGAGGTCATAAGAAAATATCCAAAGGGGAACAAGGTTCCTCCGGCCTTACTAAAACAAGGTTTGGCATTTTACAGGTTGGGAGACAAGACAAGCGCCAAGTTGATACTTCAAAAGGTCGTCAAGAAATATCCACGCTCTAACCAAGCCAAAATAGCCAGAAAGGAATTGAAGAAGCTACCGGATATGTAACAACATAAAGATTCCCAACATCAAGAAGGTTAGGTTGGAAATCCAGGCAGAAACTATGGGAGGCAAGACCCCACTGTGCCCTAACGATAGACTGAATGAGAGCATGATCCAATAACCAAAGCTTATGACGATACTAATTCCGACCCCCACCACAATCCCCTTGCCCTTTCCTGTCCTTAACGCAAAGGGGATCCCCAGGAGTGGCATGATTAGGTTTACAAAGGGGAAGGCCAGCCTTGCATGCAAATCGACTAAGTATTTTGTAGCATCGTAGCCTTCAGCGCGTATTTTCTTGATGTAATCTCTAAGGTTAGCGTAACTCATCTCATCGGTGCTCTTTTCCACAATTTTGAAATCCTCGGGAACCTCTTGGATAGGTATGATCTTTTCGCGCACCCTTTTCATCTTGATCTCTGCCCTGTTATCGAACCTTCTTATGGAAATATCATAGAAGTGCCATTTTTCATCGACCCATTTTGCAGTGTCAGCGTCTATGCGGCGGATCAAATTGAAATCGTTGTCCAAGTAATATATGGTAATACCTTTCAGGGTATTTCCCTTTGGACAGAACAAATCAATATTGTAAATGGCGTTCTCACTTCGGTACCATATCTGGTTTTGTTTGAAAGAACCAAGGGGGTCCCTCTTCTTTACCTGCGTATTTTCAATATATCTGACTCTCTGGTTGGTATAGGGAAGGACCGACTCATTGATCACAAAGGATGCAATACTGATCAATAAGGAGATGCAGATAGCAGGCGCTGTGACCCTGTATAGGCTTATTCCGCTGGCCATCATAGCCGTAATTTCGCTGTTTCTCGATAGTACCCCCAATGTTATGACAGATGAAAGAAGAGTCGACACAGGGGCCACTTGAACTACGATCAGAGGAATCTTAAACATGAAGAATTCCATAGTCGTCAAGAAAGGGACACCTCGTCTGATGAAGTGATGTATATTGTTAAGAATGTCAACAACAAGGTAAATGATGATAAAAGCGCTAAGGCTTAAAAAGAATATTTTCAAGAATTCTCTGGTGATATACTTGCTTAAGATACGCAATTGTCAGCCTCGGTTTTAATGATATGTGTGAGATAAGGGGCGGGGCCGAAATAACTTCCTCAAGTTGGCGTTCAGATTTAGGTCAGATTTGTTCGATCTGAAAACACAAAACCACAGGAATAGTCTTACCTATTTCGAGGATTTTGTGTTTGAAGATCGGGCAAAGCCTGTCCTCGACCCCGATCGGGGGATGGCCTGAAGATGAGATGTACAAATGGGGGAGTTATTTCGGCCTCGCCCCT
>DAOWME010000073.1 GCA_030643245.1 Deltaproteobacteria bacterium | reverse complement strand
TTGTACATCTCATCTTCAAGCCATCTTTGCCCGATCTTCAAACACAAAATCCTCGAAATAGGCAAAACTATTCCTGTGGTTTTGTATTTTCAGATCGAACAAATCTGACCTAAATCTGAGCGCCAACTTGAGGAAGTTATTCCGGCCTCGCCCCTAATCTGATAAAGTAGAATTAAGAAATGGAAGTCAAAGAAGAGAAAGATGTTCTTTTGATGGGAATAAGGGTACTGGATCTGGCAGACGAGAAGGGCAGTTTTTGCTCTAAAATCTTGGCCGATATGGGGGCTTCTGTAATCAAGGTTGAAAGACCGGATGGAGACCCGTCACGAGGGATAGGCCCATTCTGGAGGGGTTCGCCACACCCTGAAAAAAGTCTCTTTTTCCTGTATAACAATGGCAATAAGCGGGGCATTACCCTTGACCTGGAAAAGAGTGCAGGCAGGGAGGTCTTTCTGAAATTGGTCAATAGAGCGGACATCGTTGTCGAAACCTTCTCTCCAGGATATCTGAAGGAACTCGGTTTAGGTTTTGAGGTTTTAAGTGAGATAAACCCCGTGCTTATTTTGTTATCAGTGACCGGTTTTGGACAGGATGGGCCTCGAAGAAAATATAAGTCTTGTGATCTGGTGGCCTCTGCCTTTGGGGGTTCCATGTATGTCTCCGGTTCTCCATCGACACCTCCCCTTAAACCCTTTGGAGAGCAATCCTATTATACCACTTCTCTCTTTGGTGCTATTTCTGTTCTGCTGGCCCTTCGGAGGAGAGCCCAGACTGGAAAGGGAGAGCATATCGATATTTCGATGCAGGAAGCAGTGGTATCTACGTTAGACCATGTAATGGTCCGTTATTTTTACGATCAGGTAATACCTAAGAGACAGGGAAGCTTACACTGGGATAATTCCTTTTGCATTTTGCCCTGCAAAGATGGTTATCTCCGTTTGACCCTTTTCCAACAATGGGAAACTCTGGTTGAGTTGATGTATAGTGAGGGTATGGCGGAAGATTTGGTAGAGGATAATTGGAAAGATGATGAATATCGTCTCAGACACATTGACCATATCATTGAAGTCTTAGGACGATGGACTAGAACACACACTACCGAGGAGCTTTTTGAATTAGGGCAACCTATGCACTTCCCATGGGCCCCGATTCATTCTCCGAGAGAGGTTTTAGACAACCCCCAATTGAAAGCACGTAGTTTTTTTATTGATATAGATCATCCTGAGATTGATGCACCCATCAAATCTCCTCGTGCTCCCTACAAATTTAACCACACTTCTTTAAACCAATGGAAGCGAGCCCCTCTTATTGGCGAAGACAATATTTCAGTCTATCGGAATGAACTAGGTCTGTCTGATGAAGAACTACAGAAACTCTCTTCTCTAAATATTATTTGATGGAATATTTTATGAATAAAGGTGTCCTCAACGGATTTAGAGTTCTAGATTTCACATGGATGTTGGCCGGCCCTTATGCCACAAGGATCCTCGCCGATTTTGGCGCAGAAGTTATCAAGGTCCAATCTGGAAAAACGGCCGGTGGTGCTGAATCTAACCTCAGAGGGTATTTTAATACCTGGAACCGCAACAAGCGGGGCATTACCCTCAACATGAGCCATCCTGAAGCAAGAGAAATTGCCTTAAGGTTAACGGGAATAAGCGATGTGGTTATAGAAAACTTTTCGCCCCGGGTGATGTCAAACTGGGGATTGGATTACGAAAAGATGAAAGAGGTAAGACCAGACCTCATTATGGTGAGTATGTCAGCAATGGGGCAGACTGGTCCCTGGAGAGATTTCGTGGCCTATGGGCCTACCATTCAGGCGCTTTCAGGCCTTACTTACCTCACTTCTTTCAGTCAGGATGCCCCTATGGACCTGGGTTATTCATATGCAGACGTAATTGCCGGTCTATATGCCGCACTGGCTGTTTTAGCAGCTTTAGAATATCGAGACAGAACAGGCAAAGGTCAATATGTAGACATTTCGGAATATGAGGCGATGTGCACATTGATGGGGCCTGCGATTTTAGATGCATATTTGAACAATAATGAGATTTTGCCCAAGGGTAATGAATCGGATCATATACCGGCTGCTCCATATGGATGCTATAGATGTTTGAGGATGGACAGGTGGTGTGTTATCGCAGTGTTCAATGAGGCGGAATGGCAAACCCTCTGCCATGTCATGGGTCACCCTCCCTGGACAAGAAAGGAGAGGTTCTCTACCTTATCAAAACGGAAGGCGCATGCAGATGAGTTGGACGAGTTACTTGGACAATGGACAGCTAAATACACCTCTGAAGAGCTTGTACGGCTCCTCCAGGAGGCGGGTGTCCCAGCGGGTGCAGTTCAGAATGCTGAAGACATAGCGAAGGATCCTCAACTGAGGGCAAGGGATTACTTTATGAAATTAGAACATCCAGCCCTCGGTATGGTCGCCTCCGATGCATCCCCTATCAAGTTCAGCGGCAGCGTGACCGCTGACTGGAAAGCCGCATCGTTATTGGGAGAGGATAATCACTACGTCTATACAGAGTTGCTGGGCTTGACAGAAAGCGAATTATCGTTATACATCGAGAAGGGTGTTATCGGTTAGCCCATTTTTCCTCATACCACTTCCCCATTAAGAATAGTCATTTCGACTCTAATGTCCTTTATCTCCTCGGCTGGAACTTTGGTGGGATCGCCACTCAAGACCACCAGATCGGCAAGTTTCCCTTGTATAATTGTTCCTTTAATTGTCTCTTCGAAGTTGGCCCTTGCCGCATATTCTGTATACATCCGCATTGCCTCCAAAGGAGGTATTCTTTCTTCAGGCAAAACATTCTCGCCCGTCTCGGATATTCTAGAAACCGCTGAATAGATCCCGATCATTGGATTTGGTGGTACTACGGGACAATCCGATCCTGCTAGCACTTCCACACCGTTCTTCAAAAGGGATGCCACGGGATATAAATGTCGAAATTGCCGACTCGAAACAGTTCTCAGGTATCGATCCCCGTTGTAATAGATGAACGATGGCTGCGTGGCGACAGTGATTCCCAGAGAAGCCAATCTCTTGGCTAGGTGAGGCGGACACACAGAACAGTGCTCGATACGATGCCTGTGATCCGATCGATGGGATTTTCGCAATGCATACTCAATAGCAGAGCAGGCAGCCTCAACATCCGGCTCTTCAATGGCATGGATGGCCACTTGAAATCCAGATTTGTGAATTTCCAAAACCATTTCGTTCAATTCCGATTGAGATGGATGAAGCCGCCCGGTGGTCTTATTGAGAAGAATCTTAACACCACATATACCAAGCTGATCTTTCCCCAGCGTGTGAGAAAAATCTATTTCCCTGTATGATTTGAAAGCTTCAAATCCCAGCATCATCTTCACTCTGCATAGTAGGTCTCCACTGGTTTTCCACTGCTGAAACAGCTTCCAGCGGTTAATATCGTTCTGTGAAGAAGCATCTTGAATCGAAGTGATTCCGAGGGAGAGAAGTTGCTGGTCTGCCTGCTTAACCCAGTGGTTTTGATCATCAATATTCATGGAAGGTACGATCCTGGATAAATATGGCCCCATACCGAAAAGGACTCCATTGGGTTCACCTGTACTCAGTTCTCGGTCGATTATGGCACCGGGCGGTTCAGGAGTTTCATTCGATATTCCCACAATGGCCATAGCCGGACTATTAAGCACATGGACGTTTCCCGACCTATGGGTTAGTTTGACAGGATGTATAGAAGTCGCCTTGTCCAGATCCCAACACGTTGGGTGACGCTTTTCCTTCAGGTAAAATTCGTCATAGGCTCTTGTTTTTATCCATTTTCCAGGAGGCAACACGTGAGCAAACTTTCGAATATTTTCCTGGATATCTGAGATGGAGTGTAGTTCCTTTGGGCTGAAGTTGCAGGAGGTAAGGCTTTCGGCGAAAGCGAAGAAATGGCAGTGGGCATCGTTGAATCCTGGTAAAACCGTCTTGCCGTGGCAGTCTATGACCCTGGATTTGCTGCCTCTGAATTCTTTCAAGTCACTCGTGTCCCCGACGTGTAGCACCTTACCATTACGGATCGCCACCAGGGAAGCTCGGGGACGGGCAGGTTCTAAGGTGATAATATTGGCTTTGACCAGGATGAGGTCAGAAATCGATGGGTTTTTCGTAACTATCTTGCTGTTTTTGTCTTTCACCTGAAAATAGGCCTGCATTCTATGATTATGCCTGGTTTACTTCATACTTCGATTTTGTTCTTCGAAAACGAACCAAGAAACTAAAGTAAAAGAACGCATACATTGGGCAAAAGTACCTTCCGTCTAACGCAGTAACGCTGAGGCCGAGATAATACGCTGAATTTCATTAACACCTTCATAGAGTTCCGATAGTTTCATGTCCCGGAAGATGCGTTCAACATGGAACTCCCTGGCATAACCATTAGGTAGCCCAAACCTGCATTACTGGCAGCCCTATGGGCTACCTGAGACGAAAATAGACGGGTACGAGCCGACTAGATAAGAATATTGGAGCCTTTTGACTTGGTGTCGGCCGTTGCATAGGTCATATAGCGTGCTGCTTCCACTTCAGCAGCCATCTCACCAATGATCCACTGGATTGTCTGAAAGTTGCTAATCGGTTTACCCCTCTGCGTTCTTGTCCTGGCATACCTTACTGCTTCATCAAGGGCGGCTTGTGCCATGCCGACACATTGGGCCGAAATGCCAAGTTTACCTCCGACAATTCCCTGGGTCAGGATATTAAAACCCCGGCCTCTGACTTCCTCACCACCGATAGTGTTCTCAAACGGTACCCGCACATCATCGAAAAAGACATCGGCAACTTCCATCCCAATGTCATTGACTTAACGGATTGGTTTATAGCATGGGTGAAAGACCCGTTTCCTGACTCCTTTTTTCCTTGGGTATTTTCGATTTGGTCTTATGGGTTCAATGGTTTTTACAAAGAGGTTGTGGAGTTTTGAAATCAGGTCGATGATATTATAGCGTTTGAAGAGTAATACGACAGTATCCTTCATTTTAGACAAGGCCTGTGTCAGGTTAATCTGGTACGGGTGCTGATTTTGCTTGGTTTTGTCTTCAATTATTTCCCGTGTAGGGTGAGCCAGGGCTACTGTAAAATTCATGGTGAATATCTTTGCATTGAAATCCTGGTACTCTGATTCCACGGATTTGCCAGAGAAGTTTTCAATCTCAACCCGACATTTCATGGTCTTGTAGTCTTCCTCTATGGGCCATCTTTTACAATAGAGATCTTTGAATATTTCATAAGGATATTTATCCTTGTTCAAGAGAGAGGTGATGAGTATCTCTACCTCACCGTTATCCAACTCAATGCGGATTACGCGTAACTTTATGCGTGACAGGGCAAGTTCCCTACGTTAGATTTTCTTTAAATATATCATAATACGTGGATATTACAAGTAAAAACAGCATATTAAACCCGGCCCTATATGTGTTTCAGGTTGGTGACCAATATTTCCGGCTTTTGGTGAATTAATGAATGATTTTTTTGTAGGGCTCGTTCCCCGAACGAGCCTGTATAGGTGCGTTCGGGGAACGCACTTTGCCTTTAACTGAGGATTTACAGTACCAACCTGGAATCCATATAGAGCCTAATTTTTTAGGATGAACGCAATGAATAATATACCTATTGTCATGGCGGCCTTTGGCACCACAACACGGGCACTTGAGACCTACGCCTTTATCGATGAGATATGCAGGGAGCGTTTTGCCGGTCACGAGATCCTGTGGTCCTATTCTTCGAGGATGGTGAAAGACTGGATCAAGAAGCGGCGAGACATCGACCTGAAACATCCCCATCAAGTCCTTTCGGAGTTAAAGGATAAGGGACACAAATGGGCAGTGGTTCAGTCTCTGCATCTTCTCTGTGGCCATGAGTTCTACCGTCTGGTTGAAGAGGTGGGGGAGAGCCCGGTCAGGACGTCCATCGGCCTACCGCTTCTTTGTGATCATGAGGACTATGAAGCAGTGGTAAGGGGACTGGGAAAGGATCTTTCGCAAAATGAAGATGAGGCTGTGATTCTGGTCGGGCATGGAACCGACAATCCCATATGGTCTTCTTACCTTGCTCTCCATCACATGTTTCGCAAGGAGTTCGGTTCTAACATCTATGTGGGAGTGGTTGAAGGCGACCCTTCAAGGGACAAGATAGTCGCTGCAGTGAAGGGGGCAGGTGTCGAGAGAGTTCGCCTGGTACCTTTTATGTTTGTGGCGGGCACTCATTTTCAGGAAGATCTTGCAGGGGATGATGATTCATGGAAGACCGCCTTTGAAGAGAGGGGCATTTCAGTTTTGTTGGAGGAAAGGGGGCTCGGCTTTCGCCAGGAGATCGTCGAGATCTTCTGCAGACATATACGGGAAGCACTTGACGTTATCCCATCCGATCTCTAGTGTCGTGTCATGTATCAAGTGTTTGATGTGAAAGAAAGTAGAACACCACCAATGTCATTCCCGCGAAGGCGGGAATCCACAGCTACCGCACAATCTCCTGGATTCCCTCCTTCGCGGGAATGACAAAATCGAGATACGTCATTTCTCAGTTGACACGACACTAGCTTGGACGAATAGAGAGGGGGAAAGGCTTGATGAAAGGGGGTGGTATATCCAAATAAAATAGACAATACGATACGGCTGGATGGTGGCCTTTGAGGCCATAATAGGGAATCCGGTGGAAATCCGGTGCGGACCCGCCGCTGTGATCGGGGACGAAACCTCAGTTTGCCACTTTTTCGTCATTAAACGGGAAGGGAAGGCGAGGGTAGTAGGGTGATCCGAAAGTCAGAAGACCTGCCGTTCAGTTCACATTTGTGGAGATGGTAAATCCTCAGATGTTATACGTTTAAAGGCGCTTCCATTTTGTTGCCCATCCGGGTAATTTCCGAAAAGGGCTGCAATTGGTTGAGTCTGGAGGCTAATCATTATGAGAACCCGGTTATCCGTAACGTAAACATTCACAAACGAACATTTGAGGAGGTAATCATGCAAACACAAGTGGAACTTGCAAAAAACGGAATAATAACCCCCGTGATGGAAGAGATAGCGAGAGAGGAGGGGTTGGAACCGGAGGTTGTGCGCCGGCGGATCGCATCCGGGCAGATTGTGGCGACTCTCACCGGCAATGGTAAGGGGAAGAGTGTCGGGATCGGCCTGGGACTGAGGACCAAGATAAATGCCAGTATCGGAACCTCCACGGATATTATAGATATAGATGCCGAGGTAAGTAAGGCCCGGGCTGCTGAGGCGGCCGGGGCTGATACCCTTATGGAATTGTCCGTGGGAGGGGACCTCGATGAGGTGCGCAGAGAGGTGCTGGCAGCGGTGACCTTACCCGTCGGCAACGTCCCCCTTTACCAGGCCTTCTATGAGGCAAATCGGAGGTACGGAGACCCGAACAGGCTCGACGAAGAGATGCTCTTTGAACTCATTGAGAGGCAGTGTGCGGATGGTATCTCCTTTATGGCTATACACTGCGGGATCAACCTTTATACCCTGGAACGTCTGGAGCGTCAGGGTTACCGGTACGGAGGGCTTGTAAGCAAAGGGGGAACCTCGATGATGGCCTGGATGAAGGTCAACGGCCGGGAGAACCCTCTGTACGAGAGATTCGACAAGGTTGTGGATATACTTAAGAGATACGATGTGGTACTCTCTCTTGGCAATGGACTGAGGGCAGGGGCGGTTCACGACTCCTTTGATCGGGCTATGATCCAGGAGTTGCTGATCAACTGTGAACTGGCTGAGGTTGGTCTTAAGAAGGGTTGCCAGATGATGGTGGAAGGCCCGGGGCACGTCCCCATAGATGAGATAGAGGCGAACATCATTCTGCAAAAACGTATGAGCAACTATGCTCCTTACTACATGTTGGGGCCTATCCCTTCGGATATTATGGCCGGCTACGATCATATTGCCGCGGCCATAGGGGCCGCCCACAGCGCCCGATACGGCGCTGATCTCATATGCTACATCACACCTGCGGAACACCTCGCCCTGCCGAACGAGGACGATGTTATTGAAGGGGTGAAGGCGTCCAAGGCAGCGGCATATATCGGAGATATGGCAAAGTATCCCGGGATGGGTAGGGAAAGGGACATGGCTATGAGCAAGGCGCGACGGGACTCTGACTGGGAGAAACAGTTCGATTTGGCCTTCTTCTCCGATGATGCGAGGGCAATCCGTGATAGCCGCTCGCCCCAGGATAGCAGTGTGTGCACCATGTGCGGGGAGTTCTGTGCTAACAAGGGTTCTTTAGGCCTGTTCGGGCATCTGCTTCCCGGCACTAAAAAGGCGTGATCCTCTCGGTGTGCAAGGAGAAGAAGTATGAAATTTCCATACCGGGACACTGACCCCGCCCGTGAAGGTTTCCAGTGTCTCGAGGACCTGGCCACGGCCTATTGGTATTCAGAGGTCTTGTTTGCAGCGCTGGAATTGAACATCTTTGAGCGCCTGGCCGCGGGCCCGGTTTCTTTGCCGGATTTGACCGTAGACACGGGGTGGGATCCGGATGGGCTGGGCAGGTTCCTCGCCACCCTCATTGGACTGGGGCTCGTGGTGGAGTTTGATGGGCTCTTTTCCAACGGCCCTTTGGCCGACAGGTATCTGGTGCCTGGCGATGCGGACGATTCGTGTGACTTCATTCAATATCGGCGGTACCTCCTTCCTCATTGGCACAGGCTTAGTAGGAGGGTCCGTGAGGGGGCTACCGCTAATGAAAGACCCGTGGAAGAATCCACGGAAGCATATCGGAAGAGGGTCATCGCATACGTTGATGTGATGGACAGGCAGGCGGTTTTCAAGGCCGGAGAGACACTTGACCGTCTGGAGAATCTTCAGACCGCTCCACCACGGTATATTTTCGATCTTGGGGGCGGCGCAGGGTCATGGTGCAGGGCCTTGCTCAAGCGTTGGCCCGGTGCGAGGGCCGTGCTATTCGATCTTCCCGAAGTGATGGAGGCCACCGGGAAGCTTTACCCTGACCCCGAAGACTGGAAAGGCATTGAGAGGGTAGCAGGAGATGTTTTATCTCCCTGCATAAAGTGCGACAGGTTCGATCTGGTCATACTGTCTAACCTTCTTCATGTCTATGGTGAGGGGGAGGCAACGGCGATATTGGATACCGCCGCAAGGCGCCTCGCATCCGGCGGAACAGTGCTCATCCACGACTATCTCCTCGACGAACATGATGTGGTCCCTTTAAAAGGGAGTTTCTATGATCTCCATATGATGCTCAACACATACAACGGCCGTATTTATAGAAGAGAAGCGCTCATGGGTATGTTGGATGCTGTGGAGTTGAGAAAGAGCCTGACCTTTCAGCTCCGTTCCGATACTTGGATCATCCTGGCCCAACACGGTGAAGGGGGACACGAGTATCTCAACCGCTTGGACATGCTGACAGCTAAAGCAAGACGGTTTGGTTTCAGCTTCGCCCGTGTCATCAATGCCAAGGAGGTCTGCGTTCGCTCATGGGTGAGGCTCAAATGCAGGTTCGGATGTTCGCGGTACGGCCTTTGCCACACCTGTCCCCCCCATGCCCCGGATGAAGAGACGATGGAAAAAGTACTCTCCGAATATACGCATGCCTTGTTGGTGCAGGGCACCCCTCCGGCGAAACGGTTTCACGATCAGCTCCTTGAGCTTGAGAAACATCTTTTCCTGGCAGGTTACACTAAGGCGCTGGCCTTCGGAGCAGGTCCGTGTCCTGTGTGTCCAGAGTGTGTGACTGGTGACCCGTGCAGGTTCCCGGAGAAGGCACGTCCTTCCATGGAGGCATCCGGAGTAGATGTTTACACTACCGCTGAGAGAGCAGGTTTGAAGATCAAGCCCGTGGGGTCGGATCACGGCTATGTCAAATATGTGGGTCTTGTCCTCATAGACTAGGGATGCCAATTAAGAGTTAAGAGTTAAGAGTTAAGAGTTAAGAGTTAAGAATGAATAATTGGCCTTGATAATAGTTTCATCTGTGTTTAAATGTGGCATAGGGTACAAGGCATAAGGATTGATCTCGTTCACACGCTCCTGCATGGGAACGAGGGACGTGCTTTGTAGGTAGAGGCAAACGAAACTCTTAACTCTTAATTCGCATTAGGAGGGAAATCGTGCACATAATAGTACTGGAACATCCAAGGAAAGGCTCTTCGAATCACTTTAATGACATTGCAAACGCGCCTATCTGCTCCTGCATGATGTCGGGCTATGCTGGAGCATGCCTTTTGGAGGCGGGCTTTGAGACAACCATAGTAGATGCGACGCATTGGACGTTTGCCGAAGCCACGAAACGCTTGCTCGATGACCCTCCCGATCTTCTCGCCGTGCACGCCGTCTATTTCTGGGAGCAAACCCATTTGCTTTTTGATATGCTATCAGACCTGAAGCGGTGTAACTGGGAAGTGCCGATCTGCCTCTTCGGCTTCTTCCCGACCCTGGCCTGGCGAGATATCATGGAGCATTTCCCTGATGTGGATTATGTGATTGTGGGAGAACCGGAGGAGACGATTGTGGCGCTGGCCCGCCACCTAAAGAGAGGAATGGATGGCGGGTTGAGAGGCTTGGCCCAGCGGGTTTACGATAGACCGATGCTGTCGGGGCTCCGTGGTCCCATCTCTGATCTAGACGGGCTTCCATATCCCCTCAGACCGAATCTTCAAGATATAGAGACGGTTAATGTCCAGGCCAGTAGGGGCTGTTACAATAGGTGTTCGTTTTGCCTTATACCTGCCCTAACAGGGGGTAAAACAACCTGGAAGGGTCGTTCCGTTCAAAATGTAGTCCGTGAGGTGACTGAACTGGTCCACATGGGCCACACGAACATCTACTTTGTGGATCCCAATTTCATTGGTCCGGGCAAGGCAGGAAGAGAGCGGACATTGGAACTCGCCTGTTCGTTGTCAAAGTTGGACATAACCTTCGGCATGGAGACTCGCGCTAATGATTTTACCATCCCCCTTATCGAGGCGTTGGCGGATGCCGGTTTAACAAGTCTGCTTCTCGGTCTGGAAAGCGGGAGCCCTGGTGTGCTCAGCAGGCTCCGAAAGAATACAAGCGTAAGGGAGAACCAAGAGGCTATCGAGATGGTGCGAGAGGCCGGTCTGGAGCCTGAGCTTGGGTTCATCATGTTCGAGCCGGAAAGCACACTGAACGACATACTTGATAACTTCCGGTTTTTGAAAGAGAATCGAGCGCTTGATCGTTTAAGCCGGACAGTTAATATACTCCATCATCAACAGATCCTCCTCAAGGGGACATCAGGATATGAAAGTGCCCTAGATAAAGGGAGGCTGATTCCGAGAGGTTTCCTCGGTTTCGAGGGCCGATTGCTCTACGATGATCATCGTGTGGCCTGGCTTTCCGGGCTTGTGAAGTCTATTTGCCTGTTTGTGCTTCAAGAGATGGTTAAGCCTCAATCGCCGATTTATTGGGAGAGAGAGCCTGAGGACGGCACCATATTCGGCAGGGTCAATGATCGTCTTGT
>DAOWME010000086.1 GCA_030643245.1 Deltaproteobacteria bacterium | reverse complement strand
CTAAATCCCTCAATTCGCAATTTCTGAATTTAGGAATTCCATGTCAAACATCTGTAAAGTCCTGAGGGGGATATATCAAATAGGGCAGGAATTTATCCTTATCCAAACACTTGTTATATGCCTCTCCAGGGTCAATCCAGCGCTTTTCCAAACACTCCATAATGGCATCATCCATGGACTGCATGCCATATTTTTTCCCTGTCTGAATGGCGGTTGGTATCTGGAAAGTCTTCGCTTCTCTGATAAGATTCCGGACCGCTGAAGTACAGATGAGTATTTCTATCACAACACATCTTCCCTTCCTGTCTATCCGTTTGAAAAGACTCTGGGATAATACCGCCCGAATACTATCAGCCAGGGTGGACCGTATCTGGGCCTGCTCATTGGCCGGAAAAACCCCTATAATCCTGTCTATAGTCTTATCGGCGCTGGCGGTATGGAGGGTGGCAAATACCAAATGCCCGGTGTTAGCCGCCTCTATCGCCAGGCTAATAGTCTCTAGGTCCCTCATTTCCCCCACCAGGATTATATCCGGGTCTTCTCGCAATGCTCCTCTCAGGGCCGCGCCAAAGGATTTTGTGTGAGACCCCACTTCTCTATGGTTTATTATGCAGGATTCACTCGTATGGACAAATTCAATGGGGTCCTCAATGGTAATGATGTGATCTTTTCTGTTTTTGTTGGCATAGTCTATTATGGCTGCCAATGTTGTAGATTTCCCACTCCCTGTTGGTCCTGTCACTAAAACAAAGCCTTTGGGAAGCATGGCCAGCTTGGTAATTACGGGAGGAAGGCCGAGTTGTTCTGATGTTGCTATCTTATTTGGGATCTCCCTGAATACAGCTCCGATACCGCGGTTCTGTTCAAAGAAATTGGCCCTGTATCTGGCCAGACCCGGTATGTCATAGCAAAAGTCCACATCACCGGTTTCTTCAAAGACCTTTATCTTGTCTTCATTAGCTGTTTCATAAAGCATCGCCCTTAATTCTTCATTCTCAAGCACCTTGTGTTTTACTCTTTCCATCTCTCCGTCAATACGAAGTACGGGTTGGACCCCGGCAGTCAAATGCAAATCAGAAGCACCATGTTCATTCATTAACTTGAAGAATGCATCTATCTTGGCCATCTCTCTTCTCCATTTATGTGGTGGGAATCTTGGGTATCCTTCATAAAAGCTATAAAGTAATTTTCACTTTTTCAGCTTCAGACATTCCTGATAGATTTCTCTCTTTGAGACACCGGTTTCCTCTGAAATAAGCTTAGTCAAATCCTTCAAGGGGAGGTCATGTTTTTTCCGGTAATCCTCCAGTATCTCTCGAATCGAAATATCAGACTTGGTATGAGGTCCTCTCCTTCCGGAGAGCAAGAGAGTAATCTCTCCCTTGATCTTTCTGCCTTTTAGTCGATCTATGACGTCGCTTATTCTCCCCCGTATCATTTCTTCGAAAACCTTGGTCAGTTCTCTGGCGACCACGACTTCCCGATCTCCGCATATGCCCAGTAAATCCTCTAGAGCCGTTCGCAACCTGTGAGGTGACTCATAGAAGATCGTGGTTCTCTTCTCTTCTTTGATTTTCTCCATAATATTCATTCTAGCCTTGGTTTTTCGTGGGAGGAAGCCCTGAAAAATAAAGCTGTCGGTGGGTAGGCCCGATACACTGAGTGCTGTTATGGCAGCCGACACCCCCGGCACAGGTATGACGGGTATGGTGTTTTGGATGGCGAGATTAATGAGGTGATAACCGGGGTCTGAAATACCGGGAGTGCCCGCATCTGAAACGAGGGCAAGGTCCTGCCCTCGTTTCACCCTTGAGATGAGTTGTCTGCTTTTGATGAGCTTATTATGCTCATGATAGCTGGTGGAAGGGGTCGTCACATGATAGTGATGGAGTAAGATCCGCGTTCTTCTCGTATCTTCCGCGGCGATGAGATCAACTTCTCTAAGTATCCGGACGGCCCTGAAGGTGATGTCCTCCAAATTGCCGATAGGTGTGGCCACTACATACAATCTTCCTTTCGATTGTGGAAGATGATTCTTGTCTTTCATCTTAAAGGTTATAGAAAACCTCCCTGCCCAGAAATACGGCCTCATTACCGAGTTCTTCCTCGATCCTGATTAACTGATTGTACTTGGCTATTCTGTCTGTCCTTGAAACTGATCCTGTCTTTATCTGTCCCGTATTGCAGGCAACCACAAGATCTGAGATGGTAGTATCCTCGGTCTCTCCGGACCTGTGGGAGACAACGGCGGTATACCCTGCTGTTTTCGCCATCTCAATAGCGTCGAGAGTCTCAGTTAAGGTTCCTATCTGATTGACCTTTATCAGGATCGAGTTTGCAATGCCCTTCTCAATACCTTCCTTAAATATCCGCGTATTCGTTACGAATATGTCGTCCCCCACTATCTGGATCTTGTCGCCGAGCAGGTCTGTAAGGAGCTTCCATCCATCCCAGTCGTTTTCCGCCAATCCGTCTTCAATGGATATTATCGGGTATTTCTCAACTAAAGCCGAGTAAAAGGCTACCATGTCTTCTGCGGATTTCTCAGGCTTTTCTTCGGCTTCCAGGACATATTTGCCGTCTTTATAAAAGGTACTGGCAGCGGAATCGAGGGCAAGATAAACATCTTTCCCGGCCATGTAACCTGTCTTTTCGATACTCTCCAGTATTAACTCGATGGCCTCTTCGTTGGAACCGAGGTTCGGCGCAAACCCCCCTTCGTCTCCTACCGCTGTATTGAGCCCCCTGGCTTTGAGTAAAGACTTGAGATTGTGGAATATCTCTACCCCTATCCTCAGTGCATGGCTCAAGGACTCGGCGCCGAGGGGCATGATCATGAATTCCTGAATATCTACATTATTGTCCGCATGAGCCCCGCCGTTGAGGATATTCATCATGGGCACAGGCAAAACCTTGGCATTTACGCCTCCCACGTATTGATAAAGCGGGATATCCAAAAACCCCGCCGCGGCCTTGGCCACTGCCAGGGATACTCCGAGGATTGCATTGGCGCCGAGCTTTCTCTTGTTCTCCGTACCGTCCAGTTCAATGAGCCTTCGGTCCACGAGTTTCTGATTTGTAGAGTCTAGTCCTATGATCTCTGAGCGAATGGTCTTGTTTACATTGCCAACCGCTTTTGTGACCCCTTTGCCGAGAAACTCGTCTCTGTTACCGTCCCGGAGTTCTATAGCTTCTCGTTCTCCCGTAGATGCGCCGGAAGGTACACACGCCCTCCCCATAACCCCACTTTCCAGGGTTACATCAACCTCTACTGTGGGGTTACCCCTGGAATCGAGGATTTGTCTGCCATGAATATCTAATATCTTGCTCATAATCGACCGCTCCTTTCTGTATGTTTAATGTTCTTCTGTTACTTTATGGCTGAGCAATTTCTGTGACAAGAAAAACTTAAGTTGGAGCAATATAACCGCATTGTTCACAAATCTTCAATAAAGCGGCGTTCCAACCAACGGGTCCAACGCCGGGGGCGCGGAGGAGGTTGGGAATATCTGTCTCCCTTTCATACAGACCTCCCGGCCTCTGGACCAAAACGGGCACATCCACCTCTTTGAGCATGGGAAGATCATTGTGACTGTCACCTATTGCGACTGTTGTTAGATACGGCTTGCTCTCCCTATACATACGCGTAACAATGCGTACAGCTCTTCCTTTGTCATTGTCTCCCATCAGGCAGAAAAAACGACCGCCCCTTGTGAGGTTGAGCTTCAAGTCCTGCACTGCATTTTCCAGCTCTTTCTCATTGCCATGGAAGAGAAAAGGCTCAGTATATTCCCGGTCCTTTGCCAGAGTAGCCTCGTCATGGGAGAGTCCTGTCAAACCTGCCAGCTCATCCACTGTCATCTCGGAGAATCCCCTGATTTTTCCCCGGAATCTCTTTTTCAGGGTTTTGAATGTTGTGAGTAGGTCGGGATAAGGAATTCCCAACTCCATAACCGGATAGCCGTTTTTTTTCCGGCAATCCTTGCAGGTGGAACTGAACGCATCAGAGAAGAAGATGCCCCCCCCATTCTCACATATGAAGGGATCCCTGTTGCCCAGCTTTTTCCTCCACACCTCAATCTCGGACCTTGTTTTGCTGCTGCACAGGACGAGTGGGACATGGGCATTCCTTAACTGGTTCAAGGCATCTTTTGCGGCGTCGAAGGAATAAGTGTTGTGGTCCAACAAGGTTCCGTCTAGGTCAGTAAAGACTAGAAGACCGGCCTTTTTCAAATGGGCACACATAAGCCTCCTACTTATCCTTTATCGTACCGCAATCGTTTGTGATAAAGACCGGCCTGGTGCATAAAGGCTTCGATTCGAGTGAGCATGTTGGTCTGTTTCTGGCCGTCATATGCCGCATTGAGTATCGGGAGGTTCCTGTATGGACTCAGGGCGCTTTTGAATATCGGTACCATGATATTGCCTAGCATGCAGTTGAGCACGAAAAGGTTGCAGATACCGCATACGCCTCGCTCGGCAAAACGCCTGACACGGGTTGTAAGGGTGGCCAGGATAGGATCGATATCATAATTAATAAGGTCTTGGCACTCTCTGCGTATGGTAGGAACATCAAGGATGCCGAAAGGTCGAAGCTCCTTCCCTAAACACGCCTCTGCGCGTTGTGTACAGTACTTCACCCACTGGTTACGCACGAGGTAGTAGAAAGCGGATATGGGCTTTTTTTCTTTTATACGATTTCTGACATAATAGTGGTCGGAAAAGAGCGTGAAACAGTTCGACACGGTAAGACCGTGAATCTTTACCTCAGCGCCGAGTTCTTCGAGCGTGCGGATGAGATCATGGTTGGCCCACTTACTCAAAACCGTGTAGAATTCCCCCACTATGCCTATGGTGGGACGCGCTTCGGATCGGTCGACAGGGACCCCGGTCAGGGCCTTCACTTCGTTTTTCAGTGCTCTAAGCACAGGGTTGCGTCCCCATGATCCCAGGTAAGGCTCTGCCACAGCCCGAGCTATCTCCCTGATGCCTGATTCATATCGTCTGTCCGTATCCCCGGGATGCTTCTCATAAGGACGTACATGAAGCCGGAGTCTCTCCAGGACTTCAGAGGCGCTCCACCCTTCCCATAATGCCTTGGTAAAGCGCAAACCGAACAGTCCCGAAAACTCGTCAAAGCGGGTGGAGGTAAGGGGGGCGATAACCGGTATCTGTGGCAGCCCCAGACGTCTGAAAAGGTCTGCATGCCCTATGCCGTATTGAGAAAACCTGCAAGCCCCATCGTAGTTCTGCATCAATACCGCAGTGCGATCCGGATCAAATCCGGGCCGGCGTGTCATCTTTACGAACTCCCCACAGGTAACGACAAAAGGATGGCACTCACGGCTTGATGTGACCTGGCGGCCAAGGTATTCAGTCTCATCATCGGGTTTTGGGAGCGCTCGGGCCTCAAGGCCGATGGACTTAAGTGCAGCCTCAACCACAGCGCAAAAGGCGAGGGAAACGTAAGGAAAATAGAGGACCCGGTTTTCCAGAAGTCGCATCAAATCCGGGTTAGGACCCCACGAGTCGATAGCCCTTGATTTTCCCCTGGTTATGAGATTAAGTGGGCCGGGTAACGGCGCTGGTTCTCCGGGCGGCGCATGGAGGGTGTCGAGAAACGCCTCAATACGTGTGACCATGCCGGCATCGCCAGTGTGGTCATCCACCTCGATGATGAGGTTAGGCTTATCCCCAATCTCCGATTCCATGTATTTTATAAAGAAAGAATCCGGCCCGCACCCGAAGTTTGTCAACAGCACAGGAAAGAGGCACTTGTCCCCACGCAAAAGGACGAGAGCTTTCATCAGATTGCGGGTATTATCCCATACTACATTGTCATAGTGGGACTGGAGTGCGACCCCGTCGAGGGGAAGCATGTCGTAAGGTATGGTAAGATGGCCGGTCCGCCTCAGTTTCGTGACAAGATGCAGGTTGAGGCCCTCATCAAAGATGTTGTGACACTTGCCCAGCAGAACAAGGGCCCGCTCGTCGGACCCCAGTGAGGCAAGAACCTCCTGCCCGCGCATTCGGCGCCACCGGTCGAAGCGATACTGGCCGTCATGTGACGCTGCCACAGCCTCCCCGATCCTTTTCGGAGCGTGCCCCAAAGACCTGCCTAGCTCTGTGAGCGTATTATCGATAGTTTCTCTGGAACGCCCCCGTTCCAGGATAGGCGCGATCAGTTTTACCTTGGAACCCATCGCGGCCTGCATCATATAAGGCATGGACTGGATGTAAGGACAGTTGAAATTGCGGGCGCCAGGATCATTTGTTCGCGAGTGGTCCACTTCGCACGCCAGCAAAACTCTCTCAGCGCCCTTTGATATGAGATTACATATGTGGCCGTAGACAGTCTTAACGGGATGGCAAGTCTCGGACGGAACATAGGAGAGGCCTTCCTCCACTAGCGCCTTGGTTGTCCTGTCCGAAAGAACAACCGGATGACCCAGGGTCCTGAAAAAGGCAGACCAGAAAGGAAAATAATCATAGAACATCAAGGTTCTCGGGATACCTATAACAGGACATGATCTTTCTTTATGTATAGGTTCCTCAACGAAACCTTCCGTCAGATGTGCATGGCGTTCCTGAAAGAGGTCCGGCAGATGGTCGTAAAGGGAACGGTCGGATGCTTTTTCATAGCGGCCGCAGAGGCTGCCGTAATAAGAGCGGAGTTCACCATCTATGTAAATCCTGTGCACGTGGCAGAGATTGGGACATTTTTGGCACTCAAAGGTGTTGACCCTGTAAGGGCGATCTTTAAGGTGAAACCCGGCAAAACGGGTAGAGGTGGGCGCTCGGTCCCTGGCTACCAATGCTGCACCTAGGGCGCCTGTAACATTGTGATGCCTGGAGATGGTCAATTTAGTGCCGAGGATGTTTTCAAAGGCAGCCGCAACACTGCGGTTAGCCGCCACTCCTCCCTGGAACACAATGTGCCTGCCGATTTTTCTTGTGCCCACCAGCTTCTCCAGATAATTGTGGGCAATGGCATAGGAGAGTCCTGCAGTGAGGTCCCTTAGGTCATAACCAGCCTGTTGGTGGTGAATAAGGTCGGATTCCATGAAGACAGTACAGCGTGCGCCAAGGTCCGCAGGTGTCTTGGAAGCAAAGGCGAGCCTACTGAAATCTTGCCTGATGGGCACCTTCAAACGGGCGGCCTGTTCCTCCAGAAACGAGCCTGTTCCTGCCGCACAAACCTTGTTCATCTCAAAATCGAGGACCCTGCCCCGGTCACACCTGATGTACTTGGAGTCCTGTCCCCCTATCTCAATGATCGTATCTACTTCAGGGTTCAGATGGAGGGCTGCGCGTGCCTGGGCAGATATTTCATTGATCACAACGTCTCCCCCGACAAAGTCGCCGATGAAGTAGCGCCCGCTTCCGGTCACACCCACGCCGCAAACACGCGCGCCGGGACCAACGCGCCGGGCCATCTCCTCAAGCCCTGCTCGCACCGTTCCAACAGCTTCTCCACGAGTGTACAAGTATTGCTTGGCAACAAGGCGCCCGCTGCCATCGATAAGCACGAGGTTGGTGCTTACCGCGCCCACATCGATACCCAAAAAGACTTCGAGGCTGTCTCCTGGCTTGATTCCGTAATAGTGGTCCGCAGATTCCTCCCCGGCTTCTCTTGAAACAAGCGGTTTCAGATGAGCTGCCCGCGAATGGCCCTCTTCTTTTTGGAGGGCTGCCCGGACACTTTGAATTAGGTGTTTTTCGGTGTATGTGCGGTCAGAGCCCCGTGTGGCGGCCATGAGTGCCGAGCCCAGAGCGCCCATGATGAGGAAGTTCTCCGGAATGATCAGGCCTCTCCCGTCAAGGGCTAAAAGGTATTCAAAGGCCTTGACCACGCCAGGGTTGGCAGCTACCCCGCCCTGGAATACAATAGGTTTTGGAAAATCTTTCCCTTTGCCAAGGTTGGTTATAAAATTTCGGGCAAGGGCATAACAAAGCCCGGCAGCAACGTCTTCCTTTGGGGTCCCCTCCTGTTGGAGGTGAATCATATCACTCTTGGCAAAGACGCTGCATCGGCCGGAAATTCTGGCCGGATGATCTGAGCGGAGGGCCAGGTCCCCGAAATCTTCGATCTTTATGCCGAGCCGATTGGCCTGCAAGTCAAGGAATGATCCTGTGCCGGCGGCGCAGACCTCATTCAACACATGGTCCGTGATAATCGGATCCCCACTCCCCATTGCCCGATCGAGAAAGATAAGTTTGGAGTCCTGTCCGCCGATTTCAATGATAGTCCGGGAGGTGGGGTGAAAGTGACAGGTCGCCCTGGCTTGAGTGACAATTTCATTGACATCCGGCGCCCCAAGAAGATCGCTGACGAGCTTGCGACCGCTCCCTGTCGCGATTATCCCGTCAAATATCTCAAAGTCTTTCCTGAGATCCTCAAGGCAGGCACAGAGGGTGATCAGGGGCTGTCCGTCAGTGCGGCGATAGATAGCGGTCTTGATATCTCTCGCTTCATCGATAACGACAATATTCAGACTGACAGAACCGAGGTCGATCCCCATATAGAAGCTTGTGATTGACATGAGTCTCCAACCGAACGTTAGGTACAAGGTACAAGGTATAAGGCAGAAGGTATAAGGTGTAGGCCAGCGCCATACGGACTTGTGCCTCCTACTCTATGCCGCAGTTAGCCTGAAGTTATGCGTGAGGTTTGTAAACATTAATCATGTTTAGCAAAATTGCCCTCATGAGTCAAGTTGAAAGGTACAAGGCAGAAGGGGGAAGGCAAAAGGCAAAAGGTGGAAGGTGGAAGGCTGAAGGCGGAAGTGAAGGAATATGAAGAAAAGCCAGTCAAGATCCTATGAACGTAACTATTCACTCACCCTTTCTGTAACATGCATAGGGACGGTGCTTACTGGAAGCGAGCGGTATTTGGCACATATTTTGCGCACTTTACATGAGCATAAGGTCATGCGTAGCCGTTCCCGCCAAGAAAGCCCCACTTCGCCTAGTGTCGTGTCATCTGTGTAATGTCGCAAAGATGGCCGTCATTCCCGCGGAAGCGGGAATCCGGAATCGCCGAAGTAGCCAGAAATACTGGATCCCCACCTTCGTGGGAATGACGAGCGCCTGATACGATATTTCACGCATGACACTACACCAGGCACTTATAACTGCCAGTGAGTTTTTTAGAAGTTATTGTCAAGCCCCGGCCAACAATAAAAAACAGCTTGTAATCAAGAGGTTAGGCAAAACCAGAAACACTTTTTTTTATTGACACTGCCACAAATTTACTTTATTATATGAGAACTTCGGCCTGAAGCGAGATTCGCATCCTTGTTACTTCTCTTGGAGTTCATGTTCGCCGCGTTCGTTTAGGTTTCTTGACGGGTCTATGGGGCGTTGTAGCCACCAAGAGTAAGGAGGAGACGAGATGAGATACTGTGCAATCGAACATGCACTCCCGAGCAAGTGTGTAACCAACGGTGACATTATCCAGGAAGTCATTGCCAGGAGCAAGCGTTATCTGACGCAGAAGGCTCTGGATTTGCTTGCTGCCACGCTCGACGAGTTGTTCAAGAAGTCAACAACCTCGATACGCTACCATCGTGCCAAGGATGAAAAAGCGATCCAGTTTGGCATTGAAGCCGGCAGGAAGGCCCTGGAGTCGTCCAACATGTCCCCGAATGATATTGATCTCTTGATCTACGTGGGTGTTGGAAGGGGGTACATTGAGCCGGCAACCGCTAACGTTTTTCAGCAGATACTGAGTCTCAAGAAGGCGACATGTTTTGATATCCTTGATGCCTGCGCAAGCTGGCTCAGGGCAATTCATGTGGCGCACTCCTTTATCAAAACAGGCGCATACAGGAATGTGATGATATTGAATTGTGAGTGCGCTGTTCGAGAGTATGCGAACTTTGAACTCAAGTCGTTAAAGGATCTGGAGTACAACTTTCCCACCTTTACCCTTGGGGAAGCGGCAACCGCCACCATTGTGACCGATTCGGATAGAGACGACGAATACTATGCCTCTTTCAAGACATGGGGAGGTCAGCATAAGCTGTGCAAGGTACCGCTGCCTAATTTGAAGGATTATAGTGACGGGGAGTTTAGAAAAGATATCGAACCCCTGAAGTTCTTCTCTTACGGGGAGAAACTATTCCGATTTGCGTTTTCCAAGATATGTAAGCATTACCGTGAAGATGCGGTCCTCAAAACCTTCAAACACGAAATCACTTTCAGCCACGCGGCGAGCGATGCCATGAGTGAAAGGGTAGTAAAATTGTGCAAGCTGGGGC
Organism: Deltaproteobacteria bacterium; assembly: GCA_030643245.1. GTDB lineage: Bacteria > Desulfobacterota > UBA8473 > UBA8473 > UBA8473 > JAUXHQ01. The sequence continues at coordinate 675 of DAOWME010000086.1, read as the reverse complement.
CGGAGAAGTCATACAATACGCACAAGCGTTTTGGAAATACCGTGTCTGCGTCAGTGCCGCTTGCCATGTCCCTTGCCATGAAGGAAGGAAGGCTGAAGGACAATACCAATGTGCTCATTGGCTTCGGGTCTGCCGGCATCTCCACAGCATGGTGTAAATTTAAGTTTCTAACCTGAGTTGCTTGATTCGCCGTCCGTACTTCCGGAATGCTCGATAAAGAGTAGCGCGGCCTCCAACCTACACTTGCACCCCATTTTCCTGAATATATTTTTCACATGGGTCTGTACTGTCTTAACGCTGATGAAGAGACTTTTTGCGATCTCTTCATTCTTCCAGCCCCTGGAGAGAAGTCTCAACACCTCCCACTCCCTTTTGGATATTTGGTTGATCTTCGCTAAACCAGGTAAACTCGTAGGTTCCGCTTTTGGCTTCCGGCTACCTGCGGCATCCGAAAACGCATCAAATACCCTGGACACCAGGGAACTATCCAACTATATCTCGCCGCCGGACACAACCAAATTGCTTTATCCATTATTCTTGAGTTTTCGAAAAATAGTTGGCCGGAAAAACAAGGATTTGGAATGATTTTTGCCACAGGTGTCCTAAACTTGTCCCCTCGAAGGAGGGGAAGTAGTATAGATGGAAAGCATACGGTACTACCGGACGTCATTCCCG
>DAOWME010000044.1 GCA_030643245.1 Deltaproteobacteria bacterium | reverse complement strand
CTGCGTTCTCCTCAGGTTTCCGCCTGCGACGTACGATCATGTACGCCTCGGCGCAAACCGTCGTGCGGCCTTGCTCAGATAAAAAATTGCTCATTTCTGAATTGGAAACCAACTCGTGCCCTTTTCTCAAGAAGTCCATTTCTGGATGGACACTAGATAGGTCAAGGAAGACGGAGATTTTAACCGCCGGAAGACATTGACTGTTTTGAGGATTAAAAACTGAGTCTGACACAGAGGTTGTGGAAAATAACCGAATATCATCTCCTTTATGGAATGCAGTCTAGGACAAAAAACAGAAATTCCTGAAATACCACCACATACCATTCCGGTCCGGAAGATGCCCTCTGAGTGAAAGTACAGTGGGTGTAAATGAGAGGAACATCTGGCAATCCACTGAAAGGCAGCAAATGTAAAAGAGTTAAGCAGTAAAATTCCGCTTAAATTGGCAACTCCCCGCATCCGAGTCCTACGCTTCCTTGGACACACAGACCGAGGTCCCCGGTGTATGCGCCGGTGGTCCCTGACAACTGAACACTGTGACCTTTTACAATAAAAATATACTCACGATAAGGCCTTGCTAAAATCTAAACTCCAATCCTCCATAAAACCCCTCCGCGACCCTTGACCTTCCGTCGTGTTTGATGTGTGTCTGGATATTTCGGTAACCCACATAGACAGCTGCATTAGGGATAATCTGGTAACCTAGGCGAAGGCCCGACTCCAGCAACCGTTCTAAATCGAGAAAGGACGAGACCTTGGGCACATAATAGAGAGTCCCCGAAAAAACGAACCCGTTCAGCGCCGGGGGAGCATATCGCAAGAGGCCACCAAGACCGACACCCAGGACACCCTCATGATCAACTCTACCCCCGTATAATTTTGTCCCCACACCCATCTCCAACCCGGGGACAGCCTCCAATTCACCGTAGGCATCAACCCCTGCGGAACCCAACTTGTTATCTGCGTGTTTCTCCGAGCTATAGAGGAACCTTGCGTTGAACTCCATGTACCCATAAACCTGTTCACTGATGACACTCCTAAACTGAATTTCGGCGGTATCATCATTTACGTGTAGGTCTACGGTTTGAGCATAGGCGCACCTACTTAAAGATACAACTAAGATGACAGTGACGGCAATAACAAAGTGTCTAAACATTTAATCACTCCGCTCAAAGGCAGTTTATAGCTAGTTTCCATCCAGGAATGGCCATTTTTTCCCTGAGCTGCGTTCTCCTCAGTTTTCCGCCTTCGACGTACGATCATGTACGACTCGGCGCAAACCGTCGTGCGGCCTTGCTCAGAGAAAAAATTGCTCATTTCTGGATTGGAAACCAACTCGTGCCCTTTTCTCAAGAAGTCTATTTATGGATGAGCACTAGCGAGGTTCACCTATAAACAAAGTCAGTCTTTAACACAAATAGTGTAGGTAGAGAAAAACACTATCCGAAAAATGTGAGTTTTGCAAGAAAAAATTTCGACCGGTGCAGTTGAGCGAGATTACCGCTTGCCGGCGCTTAAGGGACGGGGACGAAATAACTTCCCCATTTGTGCATCTCATCTTCAGGCCATCTTCCGGGCTTATACTGAAATAATCATTTGACACAATATTTTCAATCTGATACCTTTTAATTTGTTTTCGGGTTTGTGTTCAATCTTGTGTTCAGTTGAGTTCACACTGACGCTGGCATTTTAATTGCGCAAAAGGAGGTAAGATGGCAAAGAAGGGATATATTAAGATCAACGAGAACCGATGCACGGGTTGCGGTTTTTGTGAGATGTTTTGCAAGAAGGGATGCGTCGAGATGACAAAGAGGCTTTCAGTGCTGGGGTTGCCTGTACCTGAATTCACAAACGCTGAGGACTGCATTGCTTGCGCCATGTGCGCTTGGATGTGTCCCCACGTGGCTATTGAGGTTTATGAATATCTGGAAGCACCGGCTTCTGCTTAAGACTGAGGGGGAAACAAGATGGCGGAAAAGTTATTAATACAAGGGAATGAAGCGATTGGGTGGGGTGCGCTTGCGGCAGACTGCAAAGCGTTTTTCGGTTATCCTATAACACCGCAGAATGAGGCCATAGAATGGTTTGCAAGGGAGTTCCCTCAAAGGGGAAGGGTTTTTCTCCAATCTGCTTCTGAGTGCGGATCTATAAACATGCTTCACGGAGGCGCTGTTACAGGTGTTCGTGCGATGACTTCAACATCCGGCCCCGGGTGGGCGCTGATGCAGGAAGGTATGAGTAATCTCTCCAATGCCGAGCTCCCCTGCATTATCGTGCTCGTACAAAGAGGATGGAATACTACACGACACGCGCAGACGGATTATACCTCTGTGACCCAGGGGGGTGGCTACGGGGGATACAAAACGATCGTTCTTGCCCCGAAATCGGGCCAGGAACTCCATGACTTTATGCAACTAGGTTTTTATCTTGCAGATAAATACAGGACTCCGGTTGTCATCCTCAGCGATGCCATTCTCGGTCAGATGATGGAATCCGTTGAGCTACAAACCCTCGATTTTGAACCATTACCGGAGAAGGATTGGGCTGTTACAGGGAAGAAGGATAGTAAAGACGGCAACAGGCGCTTTTCATCCATCGCCCAGGGGATGTTGCCTACCCCAAGACACCCGAACCTCTGTTCATTTTGGGAAGATTACAAGAATAAACTCGATAGCATAAAGGAGAATGAGGTCAGGTATGAAACCTCTCAGTTGGATGATGCAGAGTTTATATTGGTGGCCTTTGGTTATGTGGCAAGGGTTTGTGGGCAGGCCCTTCTCTGGGCACGTGATAAAGGGTTAAAGGTTGGTTTAATACGTCCCATCACCCTGTGGCCATTTCCTTCCAAGATTTTTGAAGAGAAGTCCCTCACAGGAGCCAAATTTTTGGTAGTAGAAGACAACATGGGTCAAATGATTGAGGACGTGAAATTGTCCGTGCAAGGACGTGCTGAGGTCCATTTGGTGAGTTCTCTCGACAGGCATTTGCCCATTGAAGAAGGGGCGATATATCCTGAGAAAGTGCTCGAAAAGCTAGAGGAAATAATTTAAGAAGGGGGTCTTTAATGGAAGAAAAATGGATTGCAGGAACACCCAAATTATGGAGGGATATTCCGCTGATAATACCTTTCTGTCCCGGCTGTCAACATGGTACGGCTATAAAGGCATTGTGTGAAGTGATAGATGAATTGGGTATGGAGAATAACTCCGTTTTGGTAGTTGGAGTAGGTTGTAACACTATGGCCTCTGTGCTGGTGAATGTTGATTCAGTGATGGTCGCACATGGAAGGCCGGGTGATGTGGCTTCTGCAATGAAACGCGTTCTCGGCAAGGACACCATGGTTATTACGTGGCAGGGAGACGGGGACACACTTGCCATAGGTTGTGAACCGACTGTCCATGCAGCGGCCCGGAGTGAGAACATAACGACCTTTATGGTGAACAACGCCAATTACGGCACCACAGGGGGACAATTGGCGCCGACCTCAGTGATGGGACAGGTCACTACAACATCTCCCCTGGGACGGACTCCTTCCCACGGGTACCCCATACAAGGAAGTGAGTTTTTGGGAAGTCTAAGGGGCGTAGCTTATTCTGCCAGGGGTGCGTTTACCAGCCCTGCCAACTATCAGAAGACCAAGAAATACATGAAGAGAGCCTTAGGGAAGCAAAAAGACTGTGTGGGATATAGTTTTGTGGAAATATTATCCACCTGTCCGGCTAATTGGCACATGTCCCCAATAGAGAGCCTAAAGTGGATAGAGGAAGAAATGATACCTCAGTTTCCTCTTGGCGAATTCAAAAACGTTGACAAGATTGAATAGGAGGATATATGCAGGGAGCATCATCCAGAAAACACGATGTAATAGTTGCGGGGATTGGAGGGACAGGATCGATGATGATAGGCCAGATACTGGCCTCCGCCGGGGTTACCCAGTACAATAATACCCTGTGGAACCCCAGTATGACAACCGCAAGAAGGGGAGCGCCTGCGGATTGCACGGTCATACTCTCCGATGATGAAATCACCTCACCTTTACTCTTGAGGGCCGAGACCGTGCTAATGACAGAATCGTCTCGCTTGGAGGCTTTTGAAGACAGGGCTCTGCCAGGAGGCACCATCATTATGGAGGCAAGCGGGAAGACGAAAGATGTGGAAAGGGACGACGTCACGGTATTCGAAGTCCCCGGTGTTGAGACAGCCGCAAGACTGGGCAATACCTTGGCCCGAAACATGGTCATATTGGGAGCGTATATAGAGAAATTGAAGGCTCTCTCAATAGAATCCGTGGAGGAGGAGATCAGCAAGAAATTTAGTGGCAATGATAAGGTACGGGAACTTAACCTCAGCGCCTTCAGGGAAGGGATTAAGATAGCAGCAGATATCTAGCTCGATTTCATTGGTTCTATCGGCGATCTGAATCTATTTGAGATCCCTGTATCCTGGCGCGTAGTCGTTGAACTTAGCACCATTCGGGCGGACCTTTAACCACAATACCCCGGGGCGGTTGCCCTTTCCTGGAAAGAGTAGAACCTCAATGTAGGGTGGGTCAAGCGAAGCGGATCCACCATCATTAACTGAAATGAGCCATATTCCCAGTCCAAGGGCCGCCCAACATATCCAAGATTCACCAGGTTGTAGTGAATATACTGGCCGTGCAAGGACGTGCTGAGGTCCATTTGGTGAGTTCTCTCGATAGGCATTTGCCCATCGAAGAAGGGGCGATATATCCTGAGAAGGTGCTGGAAAAGCTGGAGAAGTTAATTTGACACAGGACATATCTATAACCGCACTGGTTGAAAAAATTCGACCAGTGTGGTTATAATCCTGACCATACCTTGAATCATCTTCTGTTCTTCATTGAAATGACACATCGTCTCTCTCCCGGTTTTCCTTTCTACCCGTTATTGAGTAAAGCCAGTGTCACAATCAGGACTAAGACCTCGTTTATTTCGTTGGTGGCGCCGAAAGTGTCACCAGTGACCCCTCCAATCTTCTTTTTATAAAATGATAATAGTCCCCAGGTTGTAATACCGATTGCTGTAATTACTATTATCCCCTCCACACCCAATAATATCAAAGACAAGAAGAAGGCCGTAATTGTGGCCAACAAAAACTCTCTCTTACCCAGATAATAAGCAAAAGGTGATCCGATTCCAGGGTCTGACCTGGCATAATCAGAAAAGAAACAGACCTGTACCATGGAACACCTGCTAATCACCGGCATAGCGATCAAAACCTGATTCTTGATCTCGTCCGGGATATTTATTAGGGAAACATATTTCAGTAACAATACCATTATCAGGCCGACGGCTCCAATGGCGCCTGTCCTGCTGTCACGCATTATTCGGAGAATCTCCTCTTTAGTATTCCCCCCTGCTAAACCATCGATAGTATCAGCCAGACCGTCCAGGTGTAAGGCGCCCGTACATATTATCAGCGTTGTTATCAGTATCCCGTTTACCACGGAGCTGGGTAAGATGCTCGAAAGTAGCAGGTTGACGGATACTAAGACAAACCCGAGAAGTAATCCGATCATCGGGAAGTATCCCATGGACCTTGCCAGGTCTTTATGTGTTACCTGAACATCTCTGGAGAGACGGATGACTGTCAGGAATTGTAAAGCAATAATAAAGTATTTCATTACGTTATGGCTTCTTCAACATCGGCCTCAGCAAAGGTAGCCATCTCGGTTAGGATCTTTACCCCCGCATCCACGAGGTTAATCCCCAATGCCGCCCCGGTTCCCTCTCCCAGCCTAAGTGATAGGTCCAGCATTGGCTCTAACCCGACCTTTTCAAGCATTATCTTGTGTCCCGGCTCTGCCGAGCAGTGGGATGCAAAGAGGTAAGGCTTGATTAAAGGATTCATTTTTACAGCTATTAATGCGCCGGCGGTAGATATAAATCCGTCAACCACTGTTGGAACCCTCTTGGATGCTGCCCCAATAATCAAACCTGCAATCCCTGCAATTTCAAATCCACCTACCTTTGTCAAGACCTCCAGGGGGTCCGCCGGGTTTGGACTATTAATGTTTATGGCCCTCTCAATGGCCTCGATCTTCTTTCCAAGGGTTTCATCGTCTATGCCGGTACCTCTGCCAACAACGGTACGCACAGGCTTGCCTGATATTACCGCCAGAATTGCACTGCTGGGTGTTGTATTCCCTATACCCATATCTCCACTACCAAAAATATCGGCTCCTTTACCGGCATACTCATCGGCCAGGTCAATACCCACGTTTATGGCATTCACCGCCTCTTCAACGGACATTGCCGGCCCTCTCGCCATATTTCTTGTGCCTCCAGCGACCTTTCTGCCCAGCAGTCCCTCCAGTGACCCAAAATCATAATCTACCCCGATATCAACCACCACAACTTCGACGCCAACATGTTTGGCCAGCACATTGACTCCCGCGCCTCCTGCTAAGAAGTTGAGAACCATTTGTTTCGTAACCTCTTTCGGAAAGGCGCTGATCCCCTCTTCCACAATCCCGTGGTCACCGGCAAAGGTAAAAATGAATTTATCTTCAATCTTCGGATCAAGGTTCTCTGTAATGGCCACGTATCTTTTTGCAAAGTCCTCCAACCTCCCGAGACTCCCCTGGGGTTTCGTGAGGTTGTCCAACCTTTCCTGGGCCTTTTGGAAGAATTCTTCCTTCAAGGGCTCGATCCTTGCGAGTGTATCCCTTAGCTTTTGCACCTTCAATATCCTTTCGTTACTTTATCTTCAATGGTAACCCGGAGACTATCAGATAAACCGAACTAGCTGTCTTTCCCAGCATCTGATTTGCCCTTCCTGAAATATCCCTGAACAACCGCGCTAGTCTGTTTTCCGGGACGATACCCATCCCCACCTCATTCGAGACAATAATCAGGTCGTAATCGACTCCTCTGCTGACATTGACCAACTTTTCAATGTCAGCCATTGCACGCTCTTCACTATCCTGATAAATGTGCAGGAGGTTAGAGATCCAAAGGGTTATACAGTCTATCAATACCACCCCATACTTTCCCCTTATGCCATTCAAGACCCCTGGTAGATCGATGGGTTCCTCTATGGTATCCCACCCTTTTCCCCTTTCTTCTTGATGCTTTTTTATCCGTTCCTCCATCTCTTCATCGAGAGGTTCTGCGGTGGCGATGTAGGCCCGCCGCTTGCTCACGGGCATGGCGAGGTTGTAAGCGAAATCACTCTTCCCGCTCCGTGCTCCACCTGTTACGAGGATTAGTTCGCAGCTCATATCAGTGATACATCCATAATGCGCCTAAGGGGCGAGGCCTAAATAACTTCCTCAAGTTGGCTCTCAGATTTAGGTCGGATTTGTTCGATCTGAAAATACAAAATCACGGAGTTTCCGTAGGGGTGTCTATACGACTTGGAGTCTGGATCAAGTGAAAATCTTTTTCCTCAGGGAGGACATCTCCTGGTCAAAGGATGTGATACTGCAACCACACCTCTCTTCCCATACCTGATATACAAGGCTTGCATATGTCTCGGCATCATCCCCGGTCAAACCATGGTCTTCTATTATACGATCACCCATAGATTCTATAAACTCGGCCCTGTCCTGTAGTATAATCTCTTTCTTTGCCGCCCTGAAGACCTTAGAAAAGATATTTTTGCCATCATCAAATTTCTTAAAAAACTCGAGGTCCGAATCTTTTTCTGCCATGTTAAATCCTCCCAGGAGTTAAGAGGCCGGAGCATGCATAGCCCCTTACCATGTATGAGAAATTACGTCGTGTTCGCAAACACTCCGGCAGTTCACCTCATTCTTGCTGCACCCCGGGTTGAAACCCAGGCATACATAACCGACTTTACTTTTGACCTCATCCCTCACCCTAACGACGATATCCCCATAATCGTCTTCTGCCAGCTCCAATACGTTTTGAGGACAGGCGTCAACACACTTCCCACATCCGTCACATTTGTCGGTGTCTATCACTATGTAGTAATCTCCGCTACCATCTGTGTACCCGTAGTTGACTATCATTCCATCTACACCTCGGCAAAAATCGTAACCGTTCATGCACAGGTCGAAATCTTTACCCAATCCGCAACCATAAACGTCCAGAGGATACTATTGACTTTTGGACCTGTCTTTATGTTTAGCTTTCTTGCACAACTCTTCTGCAAAAAGGGCTGCACCGATAGCCCCCACAATCTGAGGTTCGTCCGATATGAGAGGGTTCATTCCCACCTTCTCCGCCACCTTCCTGACAACACCTATATTCTTCGCAATCCCACCGGTTATCACGAAGTCTGCCTCTATACCGACCCTTTGAAGCAGAGCGAACACCCTTGTGGCTATTGCCTCGTGAACACCGGAGAGGATCTCACTCTTCGGGGTCCCCTTTCTTAAGAGAGAAACCACCTCTGACTTGGCAAAAACAGCACACGCCGAACTCACCATTGCGTCCCTTTCCGCCTCCAAAGAGATCCTTCCGATATCTTCGAGGGGTTCATCGAGCACCTCTGCCATTACGTCACAGAACCTCCCCGTTCCAGCCGCACACTTGTCATTCATTGCAAAATTTGTAACCTTTCCCACATCATTGCATTTTATAGCCTTGCAGTCCTGTCCGCCCATGTCAAGTATTGTTCTGACTGTGGGAAACAGGTAATTGGCTCCTCTTGCGTGGCATGAGATCTCTGTTATGTTTTTGTCTGCAAAAGGAACGATAACCCTCCCATATCCTGTTGCCACAGTATATTCGATATCTCCGAACGAGATAGAGGCATTATCGAGTGCTTCATCCGTCGCTTTTTCCGCAGTCTTTGCACTATCTGCTCCTGTTCTCACAATACTGTATGATAGTATTTCGCCATCTCTCATCAGCACTGTCTCGCCGCTCAAAGAACCTATATCTACTCCGGCAACTATCATATCCTCCTCCTTGATACGCAACCTCGAAAAACAGCTCTTTCAAAATGAGTGTAACCTTTACTTGCTATCTCGGGCAACAAGCGCGGCTCCCAAGGCTCCGACTACTCTTGGATGTTCCGGAACATGCAATATTGTTCCCAATTTCTCTTCCAATGCCTTGATCATCCCTATGTTTTTCGCTACTCCCCCCGTCATAACAACATCATCCATTATCCCCACTCGATTCGACATGCCGAATATCCTCTCAGCTATGGAATCATGGATACCGGCCAATATATCATTTCTCGGTGTTCCCCTGTGAACATGGGAGACCACCTCAGACTCGGCAAATACAGCGCACATACTGCTGATCATGGCTTTTTCTTTATGTTTCAAGGATAACTCTCCCACCTCTTCGATAGATACTTCCAAAGCCTTTGCCATTGTATCCAAAAATATTCCTGTTCCTGCCGCACATTTATCATTTCCAACAAAGTCTTCTACAACTCCGTTTTTGTTAAGGCGTATTATCTTGCTACTCTCAGCACCGATGTCAATCACGGTCCTTGCCGATGGGAACAACCAGTAGGCCCCTTTAGCGTGGCACATCATCTCTGATTTAGATTCTTTTGCAAAAGAGATCGACTTCCTGCCATAGCCCGTGGTAACAATATATTCTAACTGATCAAAGGATATATTCGCCTTTCTCAGGGCCTCATCCGTGGCTTTTCTTGCCATTACAACCCCTTCTTCTCCTGTAGTGAGTATGTTGGCAGCCAAGATCCTGTCATCTTCCAAGAGAACGACCTTGGTGCTCAGGGAGCCAACATCGATGCCGGCGACTATCATTATATACCTCCATTTTCAGCAGTCTACAGCGTTTGGTTGACGGGGCTTAACCCTTCCCTTCATCCTGAACGACCTCTACATTCTCTATGTCATCCCACCTGTAACCCTCTGTATGGGGGTATACAATACCGCAGGTTCCCAGGACCTGGGGTTTATAGTTACTGTACTCCTCCAGATCCTTGAATTCATCAGATATACTAATGGAACCACCTGCCTGGGCTATAACAAGCCCCCTTGCCGAACCCCCCTCTTTTAGCATTATTTCAACATACTTACCCCACAGGTCTTCTCTTTCCCCGTCTGCAACTTGATGGGATTGTTCTTTTTCTGCCATTGATCTGCTCCTCACTTCCGGTTGGCTATTGTCAAAATTTTACCGCGGAAAACAAAAAGTCTGATTTTGACCGTTACGATTAATCAATATCAGTACCTTAGGGACGTGGCCGAAATAACTTCCCCATTTGTACATCTCATCTTCAGGTGACCTAAATCTGAGCGCCAACTTGAGGAAGTTATTTCGGCCACGTCCCTTCGTCCCTTAACTATCACGACATCCTTCATTTGTCAAAAATATTCGACCTATACAGTTACACAAACCTAGGGTCTTGAAGTGTCTCCTGTGATTCAGTTAACAGGATTGCGTTAAGCGCCGGCAAGCGGTAAACCTGACCAACTGCACAGGTCGAAAATATTTCGTACTGTGCTGTTAGCTGTTATAAATTTTCAGATATTTAATATCTCAAAACCTATAGCCATCGGCTATGCCGGGGGGTGTATATTAAATTGTCTGACAAAACCGGTTGACTTCAATAAATTTATTGCTAAAATAGATAAAGGGCGAGGCCGAAATAACTAGTTTCCATCCAGAAATGGCCCTTTTTCCCCTGAGCTGCGTTCTCCTCAGGTTTCCGCCTGCGACGTACGATCATGTACGCCTCGGCGCAAACCGTCGTGCGGCCTTGCTCAGAGAATAAATTGCTCATTTCTGAATTGGAAACCAACTCGTGCCCTTTTCTCAAGAAGTCCATTTATGGATGGACACTAATTAATATGGACCGGTTGGATAAGGATATACTCAATAGGATCCAGTCTAAATTTCCTGTTACTTCTAGACCGTTCAAGGTACTGGGAGAAGAATTTAGCATCTCTGAAGCTGCGATGATACGGAGAGTCGAACGTTTAGTAAGTGACGGATATATTCGCCGTCTCGGTGCTTCCTTTGATTCAAAGAGACTGGGGTTCACAAGCACATTGTGTGCAGCAAGGGTACCCTCTGAAAAGTTGGAAGATTTTGTGGATGTGCTACACTCATACCAGGGGATAACCCACAACTATAGGAGGGTACACGAGTACAATATCTGGTTTACCTTTATCGGTGAGTCGAAGGAGGAAATACTGAATAATCTCGCTGACATATCGAAAAAAACAGGTATAAGAGACATACTCAACCTCCCTGCCAAGAAATCCTTTAAGATAAATGTGGAATTTGAGATATGAGTAGAACTTTCTATATAACCACTCCCATCTATTACGTAAATGCGGAACCTCATCTTGGGCACGCTTATACCACGGTGGCTGCGGATGTACTCAACCGTTTCTATCAGTTGTCGGGATTTGAAACCTTCTTCGTCACTGGAACGGATGAACACGGCGACAAGGTTGTTCAAGCTGCGGAAGCTGCCGGACAAAGTCCAAAGGAATATGCCGACAGGGTAAGCAGACTATTTCGAAATATGTGGCCGGAGCTTTCTATCTCCTATGATTATTTTATAAGGACAACCGATGAAGACCATAAACGAGTTGTCGTGTCAATCCTTAAAAAAGTATATGCTTCTGGTGATATATACTTCGGTGAATACGGGGGATATTACTGCTTTGGGTGTGAACGTTTTTATACACCAAAAGAACTTGTGGACGGAAAATGTCCGGATCATAAGGTTGCCCCCAAGTTCATTAAGGAAAAGAATTATTTCTTCAGGATGAGTAAGTATCAGGATTGGTTGATAGAATATATAGGGTCCCATCCCGATTTTATTCGTCCCGAAAGATATAGGAACGAGGTACTGGCCTTTTTGAAAGATCCTCTGGAAGACCTCTGCATCTCTCGTCCGAAATCAAGGCTGGATTGGGGCATTACACTACCTTTTAACAGGGACTATGTTACCTATGTTTGGTTTGATGCACTCATCAACTATCTAACCGCTGTTGGCTACCCCGACTCCGAGCCTTACCGTAAATTCTGGCCATCAGCCCATCACCTAATCGCAAAAGATATATTGAAACCCCATGGTATTTACTGGCCAACCATGCTAAAGGCTGCCGGTATTGAGCCATATCAACATCTCAATGTTCATGGCTACTGGAATATCGATGAAAGCAAGATGTCCAAGAGCCTTGGTAACATAGTCAACCCCCTCAGTCTGAAGGACAAGTACGGTCTTGATGCTTTCCGGTACTTCCTTTTGCGAGAGATGGTCTTTGGCCTGGACGCCAATTTCAGCGAGAACGCCCTCGTTAATAGATTCAACTCCGACCTGGCAAATGACCTTGGAAACCTGGTTAGTCGTAGCATTGCTATGGTCGTTAAGTATTTCAAGGGGGTTCATCAAGTGCCGTCTGTTTCATCAGAGATCGACGAGAAGCTGAGAGATGATAGCTCAGGAGCCGTTCAGGAAGTGGTTGCCCGGATGGGGGAACTGGCTTTTAACAGAGCATTAATAGCCATTTGGGGCTTTATAGCCTCTGTAAACAAGTACATAGATGAGACTGCTCCCTGGACACTGGCAAAGGAAGAAGAACAAAGGGAAAGGTTAGGGACTGTATTGTATAATATCGCAGAAGCTTTGAGGGTTATTACAGTTCTTATTTTTCCCTTCATGCCCACCACTGCTGAGAAGATATGGATGTCTCTGGGGATAAGAGAAGACTTACATACTCAGAGAATAGAGAGTATCAGAGAATGGGGGGGCATAGAGGCAGGTACCACGGCTTCAAAGATCAAGGCGATCTTCCCCAGGGTTGAACAGTGAAGTGAGAGAATTTCAGGATTGTCTTACAGGGTTCGAGACAGGAACGGAAATAGCTCCAAAACAGGCTGGAGTTACTTTCAGGTATATCCACGGGTACTCCTTCTTGGCGAAAGGAAAAGACAGGGTTCCCGGAGGGAAAGTATACTCTTCAAAAGAACTGAGGTATAGAAAAGACCCCAATGGTGGATTGGGCACGCTTACGACCGCAACTATTATTGGTGCGGGCGGGGCCATGGGAAGTGAGGTTGTAAAGCGTATCCTGGCAGAGGAAATACTACCGCATTGCGGGAAGATACAGCTCTTCGGAAGACCAAAGAGAGGTTGTCAAGGAAAGGATAAGAACTTCTATGACGCTTTGCTGGAGAAGTTGAAAGACGCGATGGGTGGGCTTTTACCGCACGTGGAATTGATCGACACTTATGATAAGGTTGATGGAGAACTCCTTATAATGTGTGCGGGAAAGACCATCTCAATAGACAGCGGCAGGGTTCCTGACAGGACAACCCTCCTGGGTAAAAACAGGACTATCTTTGAGGACTGTGCGAGATCCATTAAGGAAAATCCTTTCATTCCCCCCAAGTTGGTAATAGCAGTAAGTAACCCAAATGAGCTGAGTACAGAGATCTTTTCCAAGTACTTCAAAAGGGTTGTTGCCGTGGGGCCTGTGTTGGATTCTCTCAGGTTTCAAAGGGAAATCAGAGACGAACTGAACCTATCGGCCGGAACCCCCGTACATGCCCTGGTAGGCGGCAATCACGAGCTGAAAGGCATGGTATTGTACCAGAGTCTGCTTCGAATCGACTGTAAAAGACCGCCCAGCCAATTAGCGGAGAGGATCTTTTCTCATTCCGGGGAGGACCCGGACATCAGTGATATATACAAAAAGGCATATGAGATGGTCCAGAGCGGAGATGGGGGGGTCTTCAATTATATTAACAGGCGTTCGATACTTGCGAGGTTAGCCATCAAGCCACTCATCGAATACTACTGTGGAGGAAGGGCGGATTTTCCTCTCGGGGTTGCCGTCATAAGCATAATAAAGGCATTTCAAGGTAATGTCCGTTCTCTGGCAACATTAACAACGAGAACCTGCGTGGGAGAGGATGAGGTCTGTGTCGGAGTGCCGCTCTTTATAAGTAAAGATGGCATGGAAGAGATAGATCTCGATTCTATTAAAGATTTCAGAGAGTGCAACGATCAGGAACACCTATTAGGAGCGGTGGAAATATTTAAGAACAAATATCATAATCCAGGTTAGGGACGGGGCTGAAATAACTTCCCCATCTATGCATCTCACCTTCAGGCCATCTTCGCCCGATCTTCAAACACAAAATCCTCGAAATAGTTAAGACTATTCCTGTGGTTTTGTATTTTTAGATCGAACAAATCCAACCTAAATCTGAGCGCCAGCTTGAGGAAGTTATCTCAGCCCCGTCCCTTAGGGACTCGGCACAAATAATCTTCCCGTCGCCTTCGTTTACCCCTCAAAGGCTTTGAAAACCAGACACACATTTACCCCCCCAAATCCAAAGGAATTAGAGAGAGCATAGCTAATTTTCTTCTCCCGTGCCTCATTTGGGACATAATCCAGGTCGCATTCCGGATCCGGGTTCTCATAATTTATAGTAGGAGGAATCATGGAATGATAAATGGACA
This sequence comes from Deltaproteobacteria bacterium, assembly GCA_030643245.1. Taxonomy (GTDB): domain Bacteria; phylum Desulfobacterota; class UBA8473; order UBA8473; family UBA8473; genus JAUXHQ01. The sequence continues at coordinate 1,262 of DAOWME010000044.1, read as the reverse complement.
GACATGAGAAAAGGGCCTCTATGGCCCCGCCTGCACCCATTAAGTGACCGATCATGGATTTGTTGGAACTGATGGCTAAAGTATAGGCATCTTCTCCGAATACCTTCTTTACCGCCATCGTCTCTATCCGGTCATTTGCCTTCGTAGAGGTGCCGTGGGCGTTTATATAGTCCACATCAGGTGGGCTGATGCCCGCATCCTTGAGGGCATTTTTCATGCACGATACCGCACCCTCAGCTTCCACATGAGGAGCCATTATGTGGAACGCATCCGCGGAACGCCCACATCCAGCTATCTCTGCATATATGCGGGCTTTCCTATTTTTGGCATGGTTCAATTCCTCTAGGACCAGGATTGCAGCGCCTTCACTCATCACAAATCCATCCCTGTCTCGATCAAACGGTCTGCTTGCCCGAGAAGGCTGATCATTTCTCCTTGAAAGTGCATTGGCATTGGACAACCCCGCCAATGTCACGGGAATTGTTACATAATCCGCCCCGCCGGCAAGCACCAAATCTGCCTCTCCCCGCTGTATTACCCGGAAGGCCTCTCCAATTGATATTGAAGACGCCGCACACCCATCCGATGACGAGGATATAGGACCTTTAGCATTTAAGCGGATGGATACCTGGGCTGAAGCCATGCTTGGCATACCCGAAGGAATAAACACGGGAGATACTTTCCTGCAACCCTGTTCTTTCAATATTTCGAGATTCTTTTCGAATACCGAGAGTCCACCCCAGGTACTGGCAATGTATACCCCCATGCGGTGGGGATCGAATTCGGTCAACTCCAGTTCCGCATTTCCCACCGCCATTAAACTCGCCGCAAGGCCGTACTGAATAAATAGATCCATCCGTTTTACGGACTTTGCGTCCATATACTCAAGCGGGTCAAAATCATCCACCTCCCCTGCAACCTGGCAAGGCAAGGAAGACGGATCAAAGCGGGTAATCCTAGAGATACCTGATTCCCCTTTGAGCAAACGTTCCCAATTCTTTTGTAGTCCGGTCCCCAAAGGGCTGATGACCCCCAGACCAGTAACCACAACTCTCAGTTCCACTTCAACCTACCTCCGCGCTAAAACTTTTCGACCTGTGCAGTTACACAAACCTAGTGTCTTGAAGTGTCTCCTATGATTCAGTTAACAGGATTGCGTTAAACGCCGGCTGCTTGTTTCGTTTGCTTGTTATACGTAAGGACCTGGACAACATCCAAATATACATAAAAGACGTATAAACCCATTACACATACAACATTAT
>DAOWME010000188.1 GCA_030643245.1 Deltaproteobacteria bacterium | reverse complement strand
GGATGCGAAAAATTTCTCACACATCTCCGTGGTCTCAGTGTCTCTGACCTCGATAGAGCTTATCTTTGATTCAGGATACCAACCAGTGTCCTGATATTTTGGATTTGTGTAATAAGAGAAGTGGGATAGGTGTCTGGGATGAGAATGATAAGGATTTGAACCCCAATATATCAGAAGGTCGGCATCTTTGGCCTCATCCAGGGAGCAGGTAGGACTGACATTACTCAAGATGGTCCTGAGCAGCTCACCCTGGCAGAAGGATGAAGCATCATCAATCGTTGCTCCGAGGGTCTCCGCCAGTTCAATGGCAGCAGACTGTGCCTCTAATGTGCAATTGTCAAAGCCAAAGAATAGAGGCCTTTCTGCCTGGCTGATCAAACTCCATGCCTTCTCCATAGCCTCTTCTTCAGATACTCTTTGACCCTGAATAAGATTCGGGGCACGCTGATTGGCAACCTGGGCGGCATATATGAAAGAAGAGCCCTTTCTGCACGCATTCTTAATCTTAACTACACGACCTTCTCCTATCTCAAGCTCGATGTCATCACATAGGCAGGCACACGCAGTACATGCCAATCTCTCTGAGGTCATTGTGTTAGTTTCCCTCCAAATGCTGAGCTGAATGTGGCATGGGTATGTGCCGGCATAGCTCTTCCACTGCTTTAAAGGTTTCACATTTCGTGGGCAAGTCGAACACTGACCCGCCTGAGGCATCTATATCGGTAATCTCAGAGGAATATGGAATATAGGCGTCTACATTAAGACCATTTTTACCGGCCATTTCGTCGAAATAATCTCTTGTTTCCTCAGTAACCTTGTTTAAAACCACTATTGTCTTACCAAAGTTAATGAGAAGCTCTTCCGATATCTCACCGATCCTCTTGGCTGCCATCAACCCATAAAATGTCGGATCAGTCACTACAATCATAAGGCTGACGTCAGCTGTCGTGCGGCGGCTCAAGTGTTCCAGGCCTGCCTCGCAATCGATCACCGTGAAATCGTACCCTTCCATTCTTGTGTCTATCACCTGGCGGAGGACATGGTTTATTGCGCAGTAGCAACCCTCGCCTTCAGAACGACCCATCACTACCAGATCGAACCTGTCTGTCTCTTTCACCAGGCTATCCAGGCCTTTTCTAAAGGTCTGCAACCCTTTCTGACTATCCGTGCCGTCTCCTGCCGCGTCCATGACCGACTCTCTGATATCTCCTACGGTCTTACTCACCGTGACCCCGAGTGCCTGGGGCAGGTTTGAATCAGGGTCAGCATCTATTGCCAACACTCTTCCCTTTTCCGACAGTTGTCTTATTAGCAGCGCTGATATATTCGTCTTCCCAACACCACCTTTTCCTGAAACTGCAATAGAATATGTCTTGTCAACGGTCATTCTTCTTCAATCTCCACTGAGTTATGAGTTACCCAAGAACACCCTCGGTCATCTCTCCAATGAGGCCGAGTGGGTCATCGTAGTACTTTGACTCAGGCGATGGCTTGATCCTGCTCCCCATCGATGAGACCGCCATGTTCCTGACATCCTCCACAGTAGTCACGTCTCGACTTCCCAGCAAGGCAAAGGTCTGCACTTTCTCATATAGGGAAAGTCCCGCCCTGGCACTGGCGCCCTGTTCCAACTCCTTACTCCAGGGCTCCTCTCTTGTAGCCCTCACTAACCTTACTATGGCATCGACTACCTCATCATGTATCTCTATCCCATCAGTCCTGAGTCCATACTTCAGTAATATCTGTCTTTCCCGTTCGGGGGTTTCCGGGTACCCCATCCTCACTATGTCAAACCTATCGAGGAGGACGTCCGATAACTCTTCCACCCCTGCATGCTCCCTGGGATTCATCGTAGCCAGCATAATGAAGTTAGACGCATAGTCTACGTCGTAAGGACCTATGGTGGCCACCCTCTCTTCCAGTACCTGGAGCAATGCATTCTGCAACTTTTCAGGCACCCTGTTCAACTCATCAAAGAAGACTATCCCCCTATTACCCTTGAGGAGTTTCCCCGGCGTAAATGCCCTGTAGTCATGAGGGCCAAACTTGAACGCCTTCGTTGGATCTATGTCCCCCAGAAGGTCTTCAGCCGTAAGGTCGGGACTTCCCTGTATCCTTACAAACCTTTTGGTCCCTTCCACCTTCTCCACCTCCAAATTGCCTTCTTTGGCCTTGGAGATGCATTGAGGACAGACCAGTTGTTCGGGATCACAGTGGAATGGGCATCCCTTTGCCGCCTGTACAGGCGGCAAGATGGAGGCAAGTCGCTTGGCCAATGTGGTCTTGCCTACACCGGGAGGCCCCTCTATCAATACATGATGATCAGCCAATATGGAGGCAAGTATCCTCACCTTGGCATCCTCCTGACCAAATATAACACTTAAAGAGTCTTCACCCTTTTCCAGGTATCCCAGTACAGTCTCTCTCAACCCCTCAATTATCACGTAACCCTCCTTTAAATCCCCCTGTTCCCCCCTTATGAAAAAGGGGGCGGGCGAGATGCTTTTCATTCGTTTGTTACTTTGCTTTTGCAACGCTTTCGACCTATTCTTTTATGCAGCTCACCAAGATCGACTTCATTATAGTATCGTCCAATATCACCGAGAGAGTGGGCATCGCTATTGGCTAGAAGCATGAGATCGTATTCCTCTGCAACTGCTCGAATCTTCTCCCTATTCACCTGTTTCATCTCCCATCGATGTTGAAAGTTCTCAATTTCAACACCATGTAGCTCATGTGCGTGTGCGGCAACGTAACGGCTGAAGTCCGTCAAATGATAAGGGTGTGCCACAAATCTAAAGGTGGCGTTGTCAGATAGATATAATTCCACTACTTGCACATGTATCAAGCTCGTGTTTATCTCCTGACCGGGGATAATCAGGACCTCGCCATCGAAGCGTTTTTCAACTATACGCTTTACCCTGTATCCATAATCCTTATCGATGTGCTCAGTAACCGCGATCCCATCCAACCCCCTTGCTTTTACAGCATTTACGATTTTCTCTACTGCGTTTACACTGCTACACATAGTGGCTTCGTAACAATGTGTATGGAGATCAAGCTTTAATCCCATCCTGCTATCCTCTCGTCTTAGCACGCCAAAATACGATCATCATCAATGCCCTGCTCACTAAAGTGCCTCGCTGCGCCCCTCATACCCCGACTTTCTGAGAAATTACCATAACCCTCCTATTTTTGGACTCTTTTTCGTAACTTCTCAATAAGTTCCGGGTAATACCTATGGATTCCCGCGTCCGCGGGAATGACGTCTGGATGTAAATGCCCGTCATTCCTGCGAAAGCAGGAATCCAGTGAATAGTCGCAAAACATAATCTACCCTAACTTATTGAGAAGTTACTCTTTTTCTGCTTGCCACATACTTGTTGCGGAGGATTTGCCATTGAGGCCCTGTATACATAAAGTACCGGGCGAGTTCCCTATCTTTTGGATAGATGGTAAAAGGGAAGATAAGGTTGGGATCGCTATTGTTAACGCCATACACGCCTATTCGGTGTCCCGCCAGAGACTCCCCGTGTTCCCTGAACCAGTTCTCCTGAAAGAGCAGGGAAAGACCGAGGGAATCTTGAAAAGCGGGGATCACAAGCGCATAATCATGGCCGCTGCCGTGTTTTCCTCGTAATCGTATGAGTTCTTTTGTTCTTTGGATGGCCGCCTCATCACAACGCGGCGCCAGGTTAACAAACAACCCCCTCGATCCCTTCTCAAAGTAGAGATCGCAACCATCTTGCTCAGCTCGGCCGTAACCTCTATCCTCAAGGAGATGTATAATTGCCTCTGCAAGATAGCTTAGGGCCTCGTCGGCATTCTCAAAAGCGATTTTATCCCGCATAGGAAGAGGCTTCAGTGTCAACGGTTTCGGGACCTCTTCAGAGACGGTTATGAGAGGCCTCTTCCTCTCTGTCCTCCCCTCGCAGGGGAAGAGATCGGACAAATCCCTCCCTTTATCGTCGACGAATACTATCCTTAATAGGAAGTGTATGCCGCCGCCGGCATAAGTATGCCTTTCCACTATGTTTATATTCTTCACCAGAAAATCATCTTGAATCGGGCACTTGATGCGCAACCCCTTTTTCGCGAATATCTCCTTTACATCTGCCACTGTTGTCATAAGATGTTCCTTTCATTCCCCCAGCACTTCCCTCTGGATCTCTTTTGACTCGCGTCGAAAGGGCATATTGAAAAGCATCTCCAGGCCGCCGCCCTTGAATTTAAAATATTCATTGATAAGCTTATCCCTCGGCGCGCCGAACGCGGACCAGATACTCTTTTCATCCGGGTTGCATAACCAGATCATATACCGTTCCTCCTCTATCTTCCGAAGGAACTTATAGTTATCCTCACACATGAAATCGATCAAGTATCGCTCATTTACAGGGGGGAGCGCAACCACGTAGTCAACCTCCTCCCCCAAACCGGTCTTCACCTTATCGAGAGAAGTAACCCCACCCCCGGCTTCCTTCATGTCACGTCTCACCAGGCCGGCGATCCGGTGAGTCGTATTCGATTCCTTCCTGGTGGCGCAGAAATCAGGCTTAACGACAAACTCAACATAAGCAGCGGGGTCTTCTATCCTATAGCCGACAAACTCAAGGAACCGTTTCACCTCCCCCAGCACCTGCTCTGTACTGAAGTCGTAGGCCAGCTGGGGACATGTACGTAACCGGGACAAGAATTCCTTGCTTGTAAATTTTCCTTTGCTCACTTCCGACCTCCTGAAGAAACCACGTCGTATATTTCGAGATCCTTGAATTTGAGGCGCTGCGTAAGAACGTTGTCACGCGCTACGCCGAACATAGAGCATATGCTTTTCTCCTCCGGGTTACACTGCCATATCTGGAACTGTTCACGCCGTATCTTCTTTAAAATCTTGTTTTTGTCCGCACGCATAAGGTTAACGAGATCACCCTCATTTAATGGAGGAAGTACGATTATATAACTAATATCCTCCCCCAGCTGCCTCTTCATCGTCCAGAGTTGGGTCACCGCGCGGGGTATCTCTTTTATCTCGTGCTTTATCACACCGCAGACCTCATGAGAAGCTTCTCCGTCCCGTCTCTTCCCATAGAAATCAGGTTTGCCCATGAATTCTTTGGGTATATGCGGCTCCTCAAGCTGGTATTCAATAGACTGAAGGAGACGCTGCACCTCAGTCAGTATCTTGTCCTTTGAATATCCTTGTTGATTTTGTTCATCCATTTACCCCTCCACATCATTTCCTGAACATCATTAGCGCCATCCATTCACTTTCCCGCTGCTTTTTCATAACCCTTCTCATTCCCTCTGAGGTTACCTTGAAGGGTATATCCAATCCCTCTATCATGCCCATCAATTCCAGGTTGCTGTAATGCCCGAAATAGTCATGGAATCGTTTGTCCCGTGGTGAATTGAAGAGAGAAGAGACCAACTCCTCCTCAGGGTTGCATAGCCAGATTAGAAGCCTCTCGTCCCGTATTGTCGAAAACCATTTTATCCCTTCACGAGAGGCGAAGAATTCATGCAGCCATAACTCGTGTACCGGGGGAAGGGCGAGTAAGTCATAGGCCAGTTCAGGGCATCGACGACACTGAGCCAGAAACTCTTTACTGGTAAACTTTTTGGCATCATTCATAATCGTATGAAAGTAGTTGACACTTTTTGAAAATAAATCTTTCTTCCATTTACAAGTTTTTCGTTATTATTGTGGGAGTGGTTTTTAGCCACGATTTTCGAGGCTGAAAGCCTCTCCCACGACCGATTGTCTATTTATTGTTATAGCTTTGGAAATCCCAATAAAAAAAGATTTCTTATACATAATTTAGGTAGCAAATAGAAGAGAGGAAAGCCCGTGTGCCTGCCTCTTCTCAAGCAGGCACATGGGCCTGTCATTATGTTAATGCTTGAACCATCTCCTCCAGGGATTGCCGCCACTTGCCGAGAGAGGTTGAATCAGGCAGGGAATAGGTCGCCCCTTTTACATAGGTATTTCCCAGCGCCATCGTCTCTCCGTCCCTCACCG
>DAOWME010000045.1 GCA_030643245.1 Deltaproteobacteria bacterium | reverse complement strand
TCAGGCCATCTTTGCCCGATCTTCAAACACAAAATCCTCAAAATAGTTCGACTATTCCTGCGGTTTTGCGTTTTCAGATCGAACAAATCTAACCTAAATCTGAGCGCCAACTTGAGGAAGTTACTTCGTCCCCGTCCCTTACTGGATGCATTCCCAACCCTGAAGTCAACTGACATTGCCGGTAGATCGGGTGGGTTATCCATAGACCATTACGTGTAATACTTAAAAGGAAGCAAGCATTCGGCAGTATTACAAAATAGCGTGTACTAAAGGGGTTAGCCATTAAATAAAATTGTAAGTTTCTTTTCTTGACAAGATCGCTCAAAAAAGATAAGTTTCATGGGTAGTATTCATAAGAACTGAAAAGTAGTTTACACTTTATTCATTTTGAGAAAGATTCTAAGGGACGTGGCCGAAATAATTTCCCCATTTGTACATCTCATCTTCAGGGCATCTTTGCCCGATCTTCAAACACAAAATCCTCGAAATAGGCAAAACTATTACTGTGGTTTTGTATTTTCAGATCGAACAAATCTAACCTAAATCTGAGCGCCAACTTGAGGAAGTTATTTCGGCCACGTCCCTTAGTGAGCGAAGCTGAAAATTGCAGATTTGTTTGAGGGAGCTTGCGACTGAGTTGTCTGCAATTTAGCGTGGCGAACTTAGAATTTTTAAAAATGATTAAAACTAGGAGGAGAAGGTTATTCGATACACAGGTGATATTGTTGTGTAACTGCGCAGGTGGAATCTTTTCAGACGTGCGATTACAGAAAAAGCTCCTGTTGATTGACTATGCAACACGAACAGTTTTGTTAGGAGGTAGAGAAATCGATGGATTTTAGATTTGGCGAAAAGGAAGAGAAGTTAAGACAGGAAATCCGTAAGTTTGCAAAAGAGGAGTTGCCACCCGGATGGCTATCAACGATGTTGGAGGAAGAAAGTGAAGACGAAGACTGGGAATTTGCCATGTCAATCGCCAAGAAGCTTGCGGAAAGAGGGTGGCTTACCATGTCCTGGCCTGAAGAATATGGCGGCAAGGGCGCTTCTCTCTGGGAGCAACTGGTATATTCTGAAGAGGCATCATACTGGGGGATACCTGGCGTCACTATGGGGGTCGGCGGCGTGGATTGGGTCGGGCCTTCTCTCATGATGTTTGGGTCAGAGGAACAGAAGAAGAAATATCTCCCACTCATTGCATCAGGAGAGCCGGACGGTATCTGGTGCACTGCATACAGCGAACCTAACGCCGGCAGTGATTTCGCCAAGATTCAGACTCGAGCAGTAAGGGAGGGGGACGAATACGTTATCAACGGACAAAAGATATGGACCAGCGCTGCCCACAGGGCAAAATGGTGTTGGATTGCAGTCAAAACAGATCCTGATGCCACCAAACCACATAAGGGAATCAGTGTCTTTATTGTGGACATGAAAAGCAAGGGAATTACGGTGAGACCCCTGATAAACTATGTGGGGCACCACATATTCAATGAAGTCTTCTTTGATGATTTAAGGGTTCCAGCCGCCAATCTGGTCGGCAAGGAAAACAACGGATGGTACCAATTGATGCACGCGCTGGGTTTCGAAAGAGGCAGCATTGCCGGCAGGTGTTACGGATATAACAAGAGGATACTGGACGAGCTTATCGAGTATACCAGGGAAAGGGGTCTTTTTCGAGAGCGGGAAATACGACACAAGTTAGCCGACGTAGCTATCGAACTTGAGACCCAAAAGGTGCTTGCCTACGAAACCATCTGGAAGATGAGCAAAGGAGCCTCTCCGATTTATGAACCGTCAAGGGACAAGGTCTTCAATGACCACATATTGGAGCGACTGGCTATGCTTGGGACGGAGATCCTGGGGTGCTACTCCCAAATAGACCCATTGAGTCGAAACTGCAAGTGGACCAAGCTCAACGGCCACATGGAAAGCCTCTTCTGGTTGTTTCTCGGGTATGCAATCGCTGCCGGCACGGATGAGGTTGAGATGAATATCGTCGGCCAGTTTGGACTGAAGTTACCAAAATCATATTAGAGGGGGAAGAAACATGGACTTTGATTTTTCAGAAGACCAAACGATGATTATAGATTCGGCAAGGAAGTTCCTGGAGAAGGAGTGTCCCAAGGACAAAGTAAGAAAGTTAAAGGAAGACGAGAAAGGATATGACCCTGAGACGTGGGGGAAGATGGCGGAGATGGGATGGATGGGGCTCATCTTGCCTGAGGAGTACGAAGGAATAGGGATGGAATTTTTCGATCTAACGCTCCTGATGGAGGAGATGGGCAGAAATATTCTTCCTGCCCCTTTCTTTCATACCGTAGCTCTCTGTTCTCTTCCTATACTCGAATATGGAACCTCCGAAAAAAAGAGAAATATCCTGCCAAAAATAGCCTGCGGGGAGGAGATATGGACCCTTGCACTAACAGAACCATCAGCCAGTTATGAGCCTTCGGGAATAGGAATTCACGCCATTTCTTCAGAAGAGGATTACGTCCTTGAGGGCACGAAGCTCTTCGTCCCCTTTGCAAACGTGGCTGACCATCTCTTGGTGGTTGCTCGAACGAGTCAACAGGAGAATCCCCAAGAGGGGATTACTGTGCTCATCGTGGATGCCGGGAGTCCGGGGATAAAGACGGAAGTCATCCCCACCACAGCCAATGATAAGCAGTGCGAGGTAGTATTCGATAAAGTAAGGGTTCCTAAAGACAATGTTTTGGGAGAGGTAGGCAAGGGATGGGATATAGTGGAATTTATCCTCCAGAGGGCATCGGTCCTAAAAAGTGCGGAGATGTTGGGCGGAGCCCAGTTCGTGCTGGAAATGGCAAATAGCTATGCTAAAGAGAGGGTGCAGTTTGATAAGCCTATCGGCTCCTTCCAGGCAATTCAGCACAAATTGGCCGGGGTATTTATCGATGTCGAAGGGTTGCGGCGTCTTGTTTATGAGGCGGCCTGGCACATAAGCACAGGTTTACCATCTCGTCTGCTCACGTCTATGGCCAAAGCAAAGGCGAATGAGGTTTACAAACGAACATGTATTGAGGGTATAAAAGTACACGGGGCAATAGGGTTCACCGAGGAACTCGATCTCGGACTATACTATCGCCGCACCAAGGCATTCGAGTTTGCACTGGGTGGCACGGGCTTTCATAGAGAGAGGGTTGCCGTTGAACTGGAAGGCTATGATCCCCTCTTTCTGAGGAGATAACCTTAAAGGGATACTGCCCCGCCGGTAAATGGGGCAGGTATCCCCCCGAGGGGAGGGAGAAGGGAACTTATCTCTCTCTTTTCTGCCGATCTTTATGGACCTTCATTTCAAAGAGCAGGCATGGTTTACCTGAATTTGCCATAACGTCGAGAGAAGGCAGTCGCCACGACTTCATAGCGAATCCCTTACATCCGTATGGAAACGCTCTGTCCCATGTGATGTAAAAATGCTCGCAGTCAAAACAGTTGATCTTTATTCCCTTCTTTACACCCATTCAGTCGCTCAATATCCTTAGCATCTCAATATCCTTAGCATACTTTGGGGAATTCTTATGGGTTTTCCTTCTTTATTCACACATCCCATTCTTGTGATCCCTGAAGCAACCAGTTTCCCGTCTTCCTTTCTTAATACCGTGTAATCCATGGTGAAACTCGCCCCCTTTGTTTCAGAGACCTTTGTTCTTATGTCCAGGACATCATTATACATTGCGGGATATTTATAATCCACCTCCGCCCTCACCACAGTGAAGGTAATGCCCTCTCTCATATATTCAGTCAAAGACCCGCCCCTCTCCCTGATGAATTCCGTCCTTGCCCTCTCAAAGTATTTCAGGTAGTTTGCATAGTACACCACACCACCGCAATCGGTGTCTTCATAATAGACCCTTATCTCCATAAAAAACAGCTCCTTTCCCTTTCAATCCCTGTCCACACTTCTTCCAAATCAAACCTAAATCCCTGACACCTGTAGATAACTTCCACCCAGCTGACCAGGGATGGACCATAACCCCTCCATTACTAAAGAAGAATCCAAAACATATTGAATTTATTGAACAATCTCGGCTGATTAAAAAATAGGCAAACAGGTAAAACCCCACTTTTTTTAAGATGTTAAGCAGTTTTAATCAAGAGGTGTCCACAGGTTATCCACAGGTTTTGGGGATGAGCATTTCAACCAGTTGAAAACCGTTTTCAGCATCGTCCTTTAGATACAACAGGTCACTGAAAAAAGCAAGGGACAGTACAGGTCGAAAAAATTTCTTTACAAATGGCTGAAAGAAACCTAATATTAGTCAAAAAAGGAGGATTGACACTATGAAAAAGCACATGAAAGTCTCTCTATTATTGGCTGTTTCTTTAACTCTGTTGATTGGTCTTGCCGCAGGCATAGCAGCAGAAGGAGAAACTGGATCTTATCCAGCCATCAAGGTAGCGGGTCTCGGTGCGGGCGTCGAAAACCGGACACTGGTTGGTGCAGGGGATATCTTTCCGGAGGGATCAAAGGTATACTTTTTTACCTGGGTCCTTGGAGGCCAGACAGGAGATCACGTCACTCACGTGTGGATCCATGGAGAGGAGGAGAAGTTCACGATTGATCTGGCTGTTGGCGGTCCTTCCTGGCGAACCTGGTCCAATAAGACCATGCATCCCGGGTCCGTCGGTAATTGGCGGGTTGAGGTGCGCGATGCGTCCGGAAACGTTCTTGATGGTATGAACTTTGAATGCACTGCCGCGACAATAGAATGACAAAGAGGCTGATGAGGGTTATTTCAATTTTTGGTCCCAAGGGGCTGCCATGACAGACCCTAAGCCGGGAGACTTGGTTTGAAAGAAGGAAAGGTCTATCTCATAGGTGCCGGGCCGGGTGACCCCGGTCTCATCACCTTAAAAGGTATAGAATGTATTAAGAAGGCGGATGTGGTCATCTACGACTACCTTGCGAACCCCGAGCTTCTCGGGTACGCTAAAGGAGACGCAGAACTGATTTATGTGGGGAAGAAGGGCGGGGACCATACCTGTACCCAACCCCGGATAAATAGTCTTGTTATACAAAAGGCAAAGGGGGGTAAGATTGTTGCCCGTCTCAAAGGGGGCGACCCCTTTATATTCGGGAGAGGAGGAGAGGAGGCAGAAGAGATAGCCTCAAAAGGGGTCAGTTTTGAAGTGGTGCCCGGAGTATCCTCTGCCGTCTCAGTACCGGCATACGCGGGTATCCCCCTCACCCACCGAGATTTTACTTCCAGCGTTGCTTTTATCACCGGCCATGAGGATCCGGCTAAAGGTAAGTCCGGCATTGACTGGAGCAAGATTTCAACAGGGGTGGGGTCTCTGGTTTTTCTCATGGGGGTGAGGAACTTGGCCCAAATTGTCAGTAGTTTGATAGAAAACGGCAGGGATCCTGGAACGCCGGTGGCCCTTATAAGATGGGGCACACTGGGAAAGCAGAATACCCTTGTAGGTACTCTCGATACTATCGTGGAATTAGCCAATGAAAGGAGTTTCACCCCCCCTGTAGTCACGGTAGTTGGAGAGGTTGTCAGATTGAGGGATAAACTGAACTGGTTTGAAAGTAAACCACTGTTCGGCAGAAGGGTCATAGTAACCAGGGCCCGGAATCAGGCGAGTGAGTTTAGCAAGCTCCTTAGAGAATACGGTGCTGAGCCGTTGGAATTCCCCACCATCGAGATTACCCCCCCTGACAGCTTTAACGCCCTGGATAAGGCAGTTGATGGTCTGGAAAGATACGACTGGTTGATCCTCACCAGTGTAAACGGTGTAAGGTTCTTCCTTAAAAGGCTAAGATCCGGGGGCAGGGATATCCGGGACCTAAAAGGTATCAAGATTTGTACGATAGGACCGAGGACCGCAAAAGAAATGGAAAGACTGGGGGTCGAGATTGATTTTGTCCCGGATGAATACAGGGCTGAGGCTATTGTTGAGGGTCTGGTAAGAAGAGGCATCGAGGGTAAAAAAATACTTTTGCCAAGGGCTGAGGAGGCGAGAGAGATCCTGCCACAGGAGATCAGTAAATCAGGGGGGGATGTTGATGTAGTGTCCGCCTATAAGACTGTGAGACCCTTGAAGGAGAAAGAGCGTGTCAGTAGACTCCTTAAGGAACGGAAGATCGATGTCATAACCTTTACCAGTTCTTCAACAGTGAGAAATTTTACAGAGATTTTTGATAAGGCGGAGTTTCCCTCACTGATTAGGGGGGTGACTATAGGGAGTATAGGCCCCATTACAGCGCAAACTGCAAAAGAACTCGGCATAGAGACGGACATTATGCCAGGAGAGTATACGATACCTGCTTTGACTGAGGCGATAGCAGCCCATTTTTCGCACTGACTTTCGTCCTGAAGGAGCATAAAATCGGCCCAACAAGACATATGCACAGAGAACGAAAAGTTGCAACCTGTGCAGTTGGTCAAGTTTACCGCTTAAGGGACGAGGCCGAAATAACTTCCCCATTTGTGCATCTCATCTTCAGGCCATATTTGACCGATCTTCAAGCACAAAATCCTCGAAATAGGTCAGACTATTCTTGCGGTTTTGCGCTTTCATATCGAACAAATCTAACCTAAATCTGAGCGCCAACTTGAGGAAGTTATTCCGGCCTCGTCCCTAACGCAATACTGCTCAACTACACAGGTGGAAAAGTTGATTGGAATATCGAAGCTATACTGTGGAACCATAGAACCGTCGGATCCCTTGAGATACGGCAGGGAATCCGGAAGACTGCCTTCACACCTCCTCCAATTCTCAAAGGATAAGAAGCCCGTAGTCGTCTGGAATGTGGGGCGGAGATGTAACCTGAGATGCATTCACTGTTACTCTCGTTCAACTGACAGGAAATATGAGGGTGAATTGTCCACAGATGAAGGAATGGCCCTCATAGATGACCTGGTTGACTTTGGTAGCCCCGTCCTTCTTTTGTCCGGTGGTGAGCCCCTTATGAGGAAGGACATATTCCACCTGGCAGGGTATGCCACGGGAAAGGGGATGAGGGCTGTAATTTCAACCAACGGAACGCTTATAACAGAAGAGGTTGCAGCAAGGTTGAAGTCCATTGGGCTCTCATACGTGGGGGTTAGCCTGGATGGCCTGAGAGAGACGAACGATAAGTTTCGTGGTGTAGATGGAGCCTTTGACGCCGCCCTCACCGGCATCCGAAACTGCAGAGACGCGGGCATCAAGGTGGGCCTCAGGTTTACCATCAACAGGCGAAATGCCCACGATATCACAGGGATATTCAGGCTTCTGGAACGTGAGGAGATCCCAAGGGTCTGCTTTTATCATCTCGTTTATGCTGGGCGAGGTAGTAAGTTGGCAAGAGAAGACCTCTCCCACGCAGAGACCCGGAGGGTGGTTGATCTGATACTAGATCAGACAAAGGAGCTTTTTGACCGGGGAATCTCGAAAGAGGTTCTAACCGTGGACAATCACGCAGATGGAGTGTACCTATATCTAAGGGTACTTGGGGAATCCCCGAAACGGGCGAAAGGGATACTGGAACTTCTCCGGATGAATGAAGGTAACAGCTCCGGTAATGGCATAGGCTGTGTCAGCTGGGACGGTTCCGTCCATGCCGATCAGTTCTGGAGGCATCACTCGTTCGGTAATGTTAAAGAAAGACCGTTTAGCGAGATCTGGATGGACAGATCTAATGAGCTGATGGCAAAACTGAAGGATAAAAAGCCCCATCTTAAGGGGAGATGCGCCCGGTGTAAATGGCTTGATATATGTGGAGGTAATTTCCGTGTCAGAGCAGAGGCGGTTACCGGAGACCTCTGGTCCCCTGACCCGGCCTGTTACCTGACCGACAGGGAAATCGGTATTGGCCGGAATACGGAAACGGCAGCATAATTTATGTGATTTCGTCCTCGTCTCTTATCGAGAGTCTGATCAGCCCATAAACGAAGTAAAGCGGACATTGACAGCTTTATCCAGAGCCGCCTAACCAATAAACCAATAACTGACAACTGATAACTGATAACTGATAACTGACAACTAAAATAAAGGTTAACGGCATATATAGCAAGATTTTGCCAGGAGGTTGATCGTGTTATTCCCGGATTATCGTCCCAGAAGATTGAGAAAGAACGAAAATTTGAGACGGATGATAAGAGAGACCACCCTTTCCGTTGATAATCTCGTCTACCCCCTCTTTATCACCCACGGAAAGGGTGTCAGGAGACCGATCAAATCCATGCCTGGGATATCCCAACTGTCCATAGACCTCCTTGTAGAGGAAGTCAGGGAAATCAATGATCTGGGGATACCTGCGGTACTGTTGTTTGGAATACCAAAGAATAAGGACGAAGCAGGTTCCGAGGCGTATGAGAGGCAAGGCATAGTCCAGAGGGCCATTAGAGAGATTAGGAAAAAGGCGTCCGAAACCATAATCATTACGGACGTGTGTCTCTGTGAGTATACGACCCACGGACACTGCGGTATAATTAAGAACGGAGATGTGGACAACGATGCTACACTGGAGTTATTGGCCAGGATGGCCCTGTCCCATGCGGAGGCCGGAGCGCACATGGTTGCCCCTTCTGATATGATGGATGGTAGAGTATCAGAGATAAGGGAGTGTCTGGATGAAAACGCCCATGAAGGGATTCCCATCATGTCTTATTCGGCCAAGTATGCCTCCGGTTTCTATGGTCCTTTTAGAGAGGCAGCGGGATCTTCACCCCAGTTCGGTGATCGAAGATCATATCAGATGGATCCTGCCAACTCCCGTGAGGCCATCCGCGAGGTAAGCCTCGATGTGGAAGAAGGGGCTGATATTGTAATGGTAAAGCCAGCCATCGCCTATCTCGATATCATTTTTCAAATAAAAGAGGAGTTTGATCTGCCTGTGGCCGCCTACAACGTGAGTGGTGAATATGCCATGGTCAAGGCTGCTGATCGCCTGGGATGGGTTGACGGGGAGAAGGTAATGATGGAATGTCTGGTGGCAATCAAGCGGGCCGGCGCCGACATAATCATCACTTATTTTGCGAAAGAGGCAGCGAGGATACTCCGTGGAAAGGTATGATGAGAATAAAGCCGAATTGAGGATGATCGCTTGGGAGGTTACGAGGAGTTGTAACCTATCCTGTATTCACTGCCGTGCCTCTGCTGAAAAGGGGCCTTACGCCGGTGAGTTTTCAACCGAACGGTGTCTCAGACTTATCGATGATATCGCCGGATTCAGCAAGCCGGTGATCATCCTTACCGGTGGAGAGCCCTTGATGAGGAAGGATATATTTGAAATTGCGGAATACGGAACTCGAAAAGGCCTCAGGATGGTTATGGCGCCGAATGGGACCCTTATAGATGAAGAAAATGCCAAAATGATGGTGATGTCCGGGATCAAGAGGATCAGTATCAGCATAGATGGTTCAACCAGAGAGAGCCATGACCGGTTTCGCCAGGTGGAAGGGGCCTTTGAAGGAGCTTTAAGGGGCATAGAATATGCCGGAAAGGCTGGGCTGGAGTTTCAGATAAATACCACAATTACCGGCGCCAATATGGAGGAGCTTCCGGACATCCTTGCCTTGGCTCTCAAACTGGGGGCCGTTGCCCACCATATATTCCTGGTAGTGCCGACAGGCCGGGCCAAAGACATGAAGGACAATGAGATCCCACCGGAAATGTATGAGAAGACGCTCCACTGGTTTTACGAACAAAGTGATAGAGTCCCCATACATCTAAAGGCCACATGTGCCCCTCACTACTATCGTATCCTTCGGCAGAGGGCAAAGGAAGAGGGCAAAAAGATAACATTCAAGACCCATGGAATGGATGCCGTAACCAGAGGATGCCTTGGCGGGATCTCTTTCTGTTTCATATCCCACACAGGACAGGTCCAGCCCTGCGGTTACCTGGAGCTTAACTGCGGAGACCTGAAAAAAAATACCCTTGATGATATCTGGACGAACTCAGCGATATTTCGATCGCTGAGGGATTTTGACGGTTACAGGGGCAAGTGCGGGAGGTGTGAATATCGTCAGGTTTGTGGGGGATGCCGGGCGCGGGCTTATGAATTCACAGGGGATTATCTTGGGGAAGAGCCTTATTGTACATATCAACCTGAGGGACAAGGCTGAAATAACTTCCCCATTTGTGCCAGCCGCTCACAGCTATTAAGCTGGTAAGCTGGTAAGCTATTAAGCTAATAAGTCGAACAGCCTCAACGGCTTAACAGCTAACAGCCAACAGCTCGCCCGAAGGGCGCTAACTTGAGGAAGTTATTTCGGCCTCGTCCCTGGACGGCATAGAGGCTCAATAAACGATAATGCCGTCAAGTAATTCCCATACTTCAGTGGGTCTGGCGGCCACCGGAGCCATTATGCCGATCTTCCACCCGGCAAACCTCCCATCACAGTCCAAGGCTACCGCACATCCTTCAGTAGAAAATCGCCTCACAAAATCGTATTTGCCGTGTGGATCATCAATACACGGCCGATTGAGAAAATGCGAAGGCCAGGCATCAAATCAGTTAGATACGAGCGAATAAACGTCTCAACCCTGTCAACTGCTTATGTTCAAGCCCTTCCGGAAATTAATTATAAGATCTCTTGACATTGAGCACAACATCTCGTATGCTTCGATATTCAGCGTGCGCATTCAACTCTCCTTCTAGTTATACTCGTTCCTCTTCTCTCTCTGGCGAAAGAACTAATGGCTTACTTCCTTTGATATCCATGCTTCACGTTGAAGGTGTATCTCATTCTGGCATGTCTTGACGGAATTTGATGAACTTGGCCATTTTTTGCCGGGCTTTGGGGCCAAGGAGATGATCCCATCCCTCTGTTGGCTTCCGATATCCAGAGGTGAATGCAAGGCTGCAGACACTACTAGGTCGAAAATTTGGAACAGCAAGCATTAATTACGAGTTCTTGGTGGAAAGGCATATTATTTAGATGGGTTTCCGGGTTCTTGATGGATATTAACGAATGTGTTTTCCTTAACGGAGGTTAAGAGTATGAAATTTAGATCCGTGTTTCTTTTTGTATGCGTATTCATCGCTTACCTTTTTCTCACTGCCTTTGTCCACGATGTCGGGGCCTCTGATCCAATGAAGAGAGAGATCATTCGGTATACTTTGGAAGAAAGTATTGCAGAGGCCCTTGCCAACTTCTCGGCTATTAAGGTAAAGAAAGAAGCCGTTGAAGAGGCCGGAGCCGCAAGAAAGAAGGCTCGGGCTGACTTTCTTCCGGAATTGAGCACGTCTTATGGATATCACTGGGTTGAGACGCCCCCCAGACTCAAGAACTTAAATGTGGGCGGTATGGAAATTGCAAAGTGGGAGTACGGCACGGAAGACAACTATGAATGGAAGGTCACCCTAAAACAGCCGTTGTTCACCGGATTTGCCCTGGTGAGCGCTTACAACCTAGCCAAGTTGGGGATAGATGTCTCCAAATTGGAGCTTGAGCTGGAGATCCTCGATCTGATCTTAAGGGTCAACCATGCCTATTTCGGCATCCTGAGAACGGATAAGTATTTGGATGTGACTGAAAGGGCGGTGGAGCAGTTGCAGTCCGTTGTAGATGAAGCACAGGATTTTTTTGACGCCGGTATAATACCGATAAACGATCTATTGAAGTCGGAGGTGGAACTCGTCAACGCCAAACATGATCTGATAAAGGCCCAAAATGCCACGAAGCTTTCTCGCTCTGCATTTAACACGGTTCTGTCAAGACCTGTAAATGAACCTGTAGATGTGTCGGACGTCATGGGCTATCAACCGGTTGTGCCGGATCTGGACGCGTGCTTTGAAAAGGCCGGCGAGACCAGACCCGAGATAAGGATACTAGACATCAAAATCCTTCAGATGGAACAGGCGATCAGGTTAGCAAGGAGCGGTTATTACCCCAAGGTAGGGGTTGCTTTTGATTACGTAAACGCGGGCGATGAACCCGATGTCTCAGGAAGTGATTTTCAC
Organism: Deltaproteobacteria bacterium; assembly: GCA_030643245.1. Lineage (GTDB taxonomy): Bacteria > Desulfobacterota > UBA8473 > UBA8473 > UBA8473 > JAUXHQ01. The sequence continues at coordinate 3,746 of DAOWME010000045.1, read as the reverse complement.
GTATCGAGTAATTGGCAGGCTATGGCAGGGTTATCCTGGTCATTGTGGCAATGGGGCAAGACCCACTATTCAATAAGCGCGGAGAAGAGCCGCAAGAGGCAGTTGATAGATGCAAAGTCAGGGATAGAGGACAATGTTCGTCTCGATGTGAAAAAGGCTGTTCTCCACCTTGATGAGGCTGCGAAGAATATACCGACAACCAAGAAGGGTGTTGAACAGGCCGAAGAGAACATGAGGGTGAGCAGGGAACGTTATCAAAGCCAGCTTACAACGTCGACGGAGGTCCTTGACGCGCAGACCCTTCTTACACAAGCCAGGCTGAACTATTATAACTCGCTGTACGATTATCACGTAGCTCAGGCAAGGTTGCAGCGTGCAATAGGGGAGCGTTAAGGTGAATTGTTACCGGCTGACCTCTCACTTAGTGTTCATAGTCCGAAATGTCAAAGCCTGAAGGAGGATGGGATGTCTGAAAAAGATGATAAGAAGATCAAACGCAGAAGGATTGTGTTATATATTGTTGCCTTCCTTTTTCTCTGTGGTATAGGCGCAGCCTTTTATTCAGCCACTATGGAAGGCCACGTCAAGAAAGGATTTTTAAGATTACACGGCTGGGTTGAAGGTACTGAAGTCTCCCTGAGCTCAAAAGTGAGTGGCGATATCATCAAGTTGACCGTAGATGAGAGTGATGAAGTGAAGAAAGGGGACCTTGTAGCGCAGATTGATTCCGATCAAATTCAGTCCCAGATTGAAAATAGCGAGGCACAGATTGCCAAGGCAGAGGCGATGCTTCAAAAAGCATATAATCGTGTGGATATCCTTGAAAGCAGGCTTGTGGGAACAAAGATTGCCCTCAATCTTTCGAGAAAACAGTCCGCGGCAAAGATCGAGCAGGCGGAAGCCCGTATCGCAGCATCGAAGGCGGTTTTAGAACAGTCTGAGAGCAACTTTTCCAAGGCTGAAAAGGACTATGTCCGGTTTTCCGCCCTTGCAAAGAAGAAGTCCATATCCCAGAGTAAGATGGATGCCATCGACGAGGCGTATCACGTAACCAAAGCACAAGTGGAGAGGAGTACCAGAGAGGTCCTGCTTGCCCAGGCGGGTTTGGACCTGGCAAGATCCACCCTTACAGAGATCCAACTGCGTCGGAACGATGTGAACACCATCGAAAAGGAACTTAATGCCGCAAGGACCGATGAAGACGTGGCAAAAGCGGGTTTGGACTCTGCCCTTGCTTCAAAAAAAGAGGTAGAAGCTACCCTGGCTGACACATTCATATACAGTCCCGTGAAAGGCACGGTCACGGACAAGGTCATAGAATTGGGAGAAAACGTGGTTCCGGGCACCCCCATAGTTGTTCTCACTGACATGAATGAACTTTATGTGAAGACTTATGTTGAACAGAGAGATATCGGCAAGGTTAAGCTCAAGAGCCCCTGCAGGATTTACGTGGACTCTTTTCCTGACCGTCATTTTGACGGGCGGGTCATCCTTGTGGCGTCCAAAGCGGAATTTACGCCCCGTGATGTTCAGATGTACGAACATCGTTCCACCATGGTTTACAAGATAAAGGTAGGCATCGACAATCCCGAAGGAATCCTCAAGCCCGGTATGCCGGCCGACATAGACTTGAAATGGGATAAAGAGAGATCATGGAAGTAACAAGGTTAAAGGATTCTGTGGTTCTCGTTGAGGATTTGACCAAGAAATACGGGGACAGAACAGTAGTGAACGGGCTCAACCTCAACGTAAAAGAAGGGGAGATCTTTGGTCTTCTGGGTTCCGACGGAGCAGGCAAAACTACGACGATCCAGATGATATGCGGTATCCTGGCATCGAGCTCAGGCCTGATATTCGTTGACGGTCATAATGTTGAAGAAGAACCGGACGTTATCCGTTCCATAATAGGGTACATGTCTCAGGATTTTACACTTTATCTGGACATGACCGTTGAAGAGAATATAGATTTTATGGCTGATTTGCGTGGTATCCCACATGACGATAGAGAGCGTCAAAAGGAGAGGTTGCTCCGTTTCTCAAGGATGGAGCCCTTTCGTGATCGCCGGGCCGGCGCCCTGTCAGGGGGGATGAAGAAGAAACTCGGCCTGAGCTGCGCGTTAATCCACCGTCCCAGGGTCTTGATACTTGATGAACCGACCACGGCGGTTGACCCTCTCTCCCGAAGCGAACTCTGGAAGATCTTGTATGAGTTCATTGTCCAGGGCATCACTGTGGTTATATCCACCCCGTACATGGATGAAGCGGAACGATGCAACCGGGTCGCACTTATGCAGGATGGCGATATTATAGCCTGTGATACCCCGTCAAACTTGAGGAAAGCGATCAAACAGAAGGTCTGCTCTTTCAAGACCCACGACATAAACCGGACGTTTAAGGTATTGAGGGAAGATCTGTCACGCGATGGTCAGGTATTTGGTGACGAGGTCCGGGTCTTTATGGATGATCCCGCTGCTGAAATACCGAAGATGGAAAAGGACCTGGCAGAGAAAGGCTTAAGTATAGAGAACTGCAGGGAAGTAGATGCCACTATGGATGATGTCTTCATCTCTTCCTTGCAGGATCGCACGGACGGCAAAGGGAAGAAGGTACGGATGCCTTTCAGCGAGCCCCCTGATGTGGGTCCCAAATCTATCATTGTCTCCGGTATAACCAAACAGTTCGGTGATTTTGTTGCGGTGAACGATGTGAGTTTCGAGATAGAGACCGGCACTGTCTTCGGTCTTTTAGGCCCTAACGGGGCCGGGAAGACCACCATAATAAAGATGCTCTGTGGCCTTTTCCCGCCCACTTCGGGAAGAGCTACGGTTGCCGGTTATGATATAAAGAATCAATCCCGCCTTGTGAAGAGCAGGATAGGTTACATGTCTCAACTATTTTCCCTATATCCGGACCTTACAGTAGGGCAGAACCTCGACTTTTACGGAAGCATTTACGGAATTGCGAAGCAAGAAAAAAAGATGAAGAGGGACTGGGTTATTGACCTTGCCGGTTTAAAGGGAAAGGAAAAGAACCTGACCAGAGAGCTCGCCGGAGGCTGGAAGCAGAAACTGGCGCTTGGGTGTGCTGTCATGCACCAACCGACGGTTCTCTTTTTGGATGAACCAACCTCCGGGGTTGACCCCATAGGCCGCGCGGAATTCTGGGATGCCATCTACTCGTTCTCGGAGGTAGGGATAACAACAGTAGTCACCACCCATTTCATGGACGAGGCCGAACGGTGTGGTATCCTCGGTTTGATGTCCGACGGAAACCTTGTGGCCATTGGAACGCCGGGGGAACTGAAACGAGACCTGTCCGTCAACTTTTTTGAGGTAACGGCATCTCCGGTGCTCGAAGCATTTAATAAGCTGACCGCCCTTGATTTCGTGCAGCAGGGCGCATTGTTCGGAGACAAGATCCATATCCTGGTTGACAAGGGGGAGGGGGATATCACAAGAGAGATCCTTAAGGCCGCGGGCATAAGTGTGGAGGAGATTACCAGGATAAGTCCATCGCTTGACGATGTTTTTATCTATCACATCACAGCGGGAGAGATGGAATAGTATCCACCGGTGGGAGGGGCCTTAACCCATGATCCGGACGGCGTCGTGCCATGTCCGGATGAAGAGAGGAAAGACCAGTGACCAAGCAAAGAATATGGACAGTAATGAAGGCAGAGTTCCTTCATATCTTAAGGGATCCCCTGAGCCTCATTATAGCCCTCGGCATGCCGCTCTTTATGCTTT
>DAOWME010000001.1 GCA_030643245.1 Deltaproteobacteria bacterium | reverse complement strand
TTAGGTTAGATTTGTTCGATCTGAAAGCGCAAAACCGCAGGAATAGTCCGACCTATTTCGAGGATTTTGTGCTTGAAGATCGGTCAAAGATGGCCTGAAGATGAGATGCACAAATGGGGAAGTTATTTCAGCCTCGTCCCTTACTTTTCTATTTGATTTATTCTCTAATAGCTGTTAGGTTATATGTGCTTAAGACTACGGGAGTATTCCACCCTTGGTTTATTCTTAATGACCTTCAATCTTGGAGCGGTGGATTTAGCTATGGAGGATCAAATGAAATTATTCGCGGGGAGGTAAAGTTATGTTTTCTAAAAAGACCCTTGATAAAGTGAATGAGATGATGAAGGACTGGGAGAAGGAGGTGAAGGAGGTCTATGAAAAGAAGCTGAAGTTTGGTTCGCCTCAATACAACTCAGAATCCGGGATACCCCTCAAGTATGTGTATACGCCGGAGGACATAGAGGGTTCAGAGCCGGAAATGCCCGGAGCATTTCCCTATTCGAGGGGAAACAGGGCGCTTGGCTATCAATATATGCCTTGGATGATTCAGCAACTCCACGGTTACGGCACAGGTGAAGAGACTAAGGAGCGCACCAAATACCTGATAAGACAAGGGATGAAAGGGTATGGAAAGCAGGCGGCCGTTCTCTTCGCAGTGGATACGCCTACCCACTGCGGTTTTGATCCTGACGACCCCAGATCACGCGGAATGATAGGTTTGGGGGGTGTCAATATAAGTACGCTCGGTGACATCGATGTCCTTCTGAGGGACTACGATCTTCCCAAGACACGGGTGGCCGACAATATCAGGTTCACGTGTCTTCCGTTCCTTGCCATGTATGTTGCTTATGCTGAGGGCAGAGGGCATAAGCCGGGAGAGCTTGCCGGCCAAAGCCAAAATGGATTGGGGAACCGGTGCTTGACCACGAACCTGCCATCTCCTGTCCCTGATACACAATACAAACTAGAGATTGAGTTAATAAAATACAGTTGCAGAAACATAAAGAGTTGGAACCACACAAACCTTTGTGGTTACGTGTTGGGAGAGATGAACGCTACGCCGGCCCAGGAGCTGGGGATCGTTCTTTCGAAGGCCGTTGATCTCGTTGAAGGAGGCATAAAGGCCGGACTACAACCCGATGAATTTGTTTCGAGGTTCAGCTCTCAGGTCCATCTGGGGATGGACTTCTTTGAGGAAGTGGCAAAGCTTAGGGCATGGAGGAGGTTGTGGGCCAAGATTATGAAGGAGAGGTTTGGATGTAAAGACCCGAAGTCCCTTCAGTACAGGATACATGTTCATACTGCCGGCTCTTCCCTCACCTCTCAGCAGCCCTTGAACAACATAGCAAGGTCTACCCTGCAGGTTTTGGCCTGTGTCCTGGGCGGTGTACAGTCCATGCACACCAATTCTTACGACGAGGCTATCGGACTGCCTTCAGAAGAGGCGGTTCGTACAGCAATACGCATAAACCAGATAGTCCTTAACGAGACAGGTGTGCCCCATGTAACCGATCCTTTGGGGGGTTCTTATTATCTGGAATGGCTTACGGACAAGGTGGAAGAAGAGGCAAAGAAGGTGATGAGTGAGATAGAGAGCAAGGGAGGTTACTTCCAATGCATAAAGAATGAGTGGTTACGCCAGCTCTTGGAGAAGCAGAGCATAAAATGGCGACAGGAGGTTGACAGTGGTGAAAGGGTCGTCGTAGGTTTGAACAAATTCAAAACAGAGGAAGAGGAAGTGGTCCCTGCCTTTACAGGATATCAGCCTGAGATCGAGGCCGAGGTCGTAAAGAAGATGGAAAAGTGGCGGGCCAATCGGGATAATACGAAGGTCAAGGATTCACTCGATAGGATAAAGGAAGCTATGGCCGGTTATGATACTGTGGAAAAAGCGGGAATACTCATGCCTAAACTCATTGAGGCAGCCAAGGCCAAATGCACCTTGGGCGAAATGATGGAGGCGATAGTTGAAGTGAGTGGAGGAAGGATATATTCTACATAGGGAGGAAACCATGGTTGAAAATCAAAACAGGGAAAAGGTGAAGGCCCTAATGGCACGTTTTTCCCTCGACGGACATGACCGGGGACTTTTATCTGTGATGAGCAGTTTTAGAAATGCGGGTATTGAGGTTGTTTTCACTTACTTCAGTGATCCCAAGGAATTGGCCAAGGTAGCTGAGGAGGAGGATGCGGATGTTGTGGGCATCACCTGCTCAATGGGGCAGCACCTCTTCGTGGCTTCTACTGTGTTGGAATCGTTCAATGAACGGAAGATAGATGCGCCGCTCATAATGGGGGGGGTCATACCATCGGGGGATATACCTCAGCTCCTGAACATGGGTATAAAAAAAGTATTTGGGCCTGGTTCTGCACCAAGTGATGCTGTTGACTATGTTTCAGGTCTTTCATCTTAGAATAGGATAAGAAGGGGTAGTCTCACGACTACCCCATTAGACATCTCCATACGGCTATCACGGACTATGGAACCGTCCCTGCAACACTATGCCCTTTACCCTTTAAGAAATTGTTTTTGGGGTAGTAATGAGTCCCGGAATATTGTCATATCCAGGTGTTATGTAATGGCTCAGGGCTAAAGGTCTTTTACCTTAAACCCTGTGCCTTACGCCTACTGATCAAACAGCCATACTGGTAGCACTTCTATGGACCCAAGAGGACCCCAAAATTCTTTTTCTGAAAATCTATTATTCCATATGCACGTATATCCCGCCGTTTGTGCACATATTACCCCGCATTATGACTTTGGACTAACACGTCTTTCCCCGGATCTTGTTTGCAGAGCTCAGTAAACCGTTGTTCTACCCACATCGGTGTCACCATGAAAAAAGATGATCTTCAGCGTACAATCGATAACTTAAGGAAAAAAATCAATTATAACAATCACCGGTACTACGTGCTGGATGATCCTGAGATATCCGACGCTGAATACGATAATCTGATGAGGCAATTGGAAAGTCTTGAAAGAGATTGGCCTGAGCGGATTACCAGTGATTCTCCGACTCAGAGAGTGGGTGCCACTCCTCTGGGCGAGTTTAAGACGGTCAGGCATTCCCTTCCCATGCTCAGTTTATCCAATGCCATGGATGAAGAAGAGGTTAAAGAATTTGATCAGAGGATAAAGAAGTTACTCGGGACCACAGATAATATTGAGTATGTTGCGGAACCCAAAATCGACGGTGTTGCAGTAGAGATTGTTTATGAGCATGGGGAATTGACTGTAGGGTCCACCAGAGGGGATGGGAATATAGGGGAAGGGATTACCCAAAACCTCAAAACCATAAGATCGATCCCTATGAGGCTCATCAGCTCGGGAAGAATTGTGCCGGAATTATTGGAGGTGCGCGGCGAGGTCTATCTCGGGATAAGAGATTTTCAAGAACTCAACAGAAGGAGGAAAGAGGAGGAAGGGCCGCTCTTCGCCAACCCCAGAAATGCGGCGGCAGGGTCTCTGCGTCAGTTGGATTCGGCTATAACCGCGAAGCGGCCCCTCAGCATATTCTGTCATGGAGTGGGAAATATAGGAGGAGCTTCCTTTAATACCCATTGGGGGGTGTTGAGTGCCTTTGGTCAATGGGGTCTAAAGGTGATACCCAATCTTGCCATATGTAACAATATTGAGGATATTATCGATTATTACAGGGAGATGACCGAAAGAAGAGATGGTCTTGGATATGAGATTGACGGAATTGTATTGAAAGTAAACAGCCTAAGGTTGCAGAGCACACTTGGGGCTGTATCTAGGAGCCCCCGTTGGGCCGTTGCCTATAAGTTTGCGCCCAAACAGGGGACCACAAGGGTTACAGACATCGTTGTTCAAGTAGGAAGAACAGGGGCACTCACCCCCGTGGCAATATTGGAACCTGTGAGGCTGGGAGGGGTTGAGGTCAGCAGGGCAACCCTCCACAATCAGGACGAGATCGACAATAAGGATATAAGGTATGGAGACACTGTAGTTGTCCGGCGGGCAGGAGACGTTATCCCAGAGGTTGTCAAGGTAATTGAAACCAAGCGAACCGGAGAGGAGAAACGGTTCACCATGCCGGAGACCTGTCCTGTATGCGGAGCCGAGGTCTTCAAACCTGAAGGTGAGGCTGTGCACAGGTGTCTTGGGCTTTCCTGCCCTGCAAAGTTGAAGGAGGCAGTAAAGCACTTCGCCTCCAAAAGGGCCATGGATATCGATGGGCTGGGGGATAAGCTGGTTGCCCAGTTAACGGATAAGGGGTTAGTGAAGGATGTGGCTGACCTCTACACCCTTTCCAAAGAAGATCTGGTGTCCCTTGAAAGGATGGCCGAGAAGTCTGCCCAAAACCTTTTGGGGTCCATTGAGAAGAGCAAGAAGACTACAATGGAGAGGTTCCTCTATGCTTTGGGAATAAGGCATGTGGGTGAACATATCAGCAAGATTTTGGCTGGGAGTTTCAAGAACATGAGAGATCTTATGGACACCAATGAGGACGAATTGATCGGTATTCACGAGATCGGACCCGAGGTGGCGGATAGTATGGTCAGGTTTTTCAAGGAAAACGATAATCTGCGGGTGATTAAAAGGTTAGAAGAAGCGGGGGTGACTTACCCTGAAACAGAAGCCGGGGAGCGGAAGGGAAACAGTCTGACGGGTATGACCTTTGTCTTTACTGGCGCCTTAAGCTCTTTTACCAGAGATGAGGCAAAGAGGAGGGTGGGTGAATTAGGGGGGAAACCCACATCGAGCGTTAGTAGGAAGACCACATACGTGGTAATAGGCAAGGACCCGGGATCTAAGGTGGAGAGGGCCAGGGCATTGGATGTTCGTGTTATAACCGAGGACGAATTTCGGGAGTTGATCGGTGCTGTGGCCGTTTGAACGAAGTAAAATTTCAAGTCAGAGGTGCGTCATGTCAGGAAACGATTATCAGGAATATGAAATTGCGTGCAGTAAGATCCGAAAAGCCAATGATAAACTGCTGGATGAATTTGAAGACTGGCTTTTCAAAGCGAAACTTAAAAGAGAAGACCGTCAATAAGCATACTGAGAACATCGATTTCTACATCAATGAGTTTCTGCTATACGACGATGCGACCGAGGCAAAGGATGGGATATGTGAAGTCGGCATGTTTCTCGGATACTGGTTCATTAAGAAAACAATGTGGGCCAGCGCGTCATCAACCAGAAGTAATGCAGCCAGTTTAAAGAAGTTCTATTCCTTTCTGTACGAGCGGGGGATGGTAGAAAAAGAGGATTTGACCTTTCTTAAAGAGACCATCAAAGAAGAAATGCCGGAGTGGTTGGCGACCCTGGCACGTTATGATGACCCATCAATAACAGATATGGGAGAGGTGTGGGGATTATGAGAGCCTTCCCAATGCCCGACCGGAGAATGGGGTTATGACTCAAGTAAATTATTTCCAGATATTTCCCCTCGGGGTCATTAGGAAAGGGCACAGCGGAGCCACTATCGAAGTTTATGAAAAATACGGAGATGCACTCCTGGGGCTAGACCAATTTTCCCACATAATAGTCTGTTCCTGGTTTCATAAAAACGATACCCCCCATGAGAGAAAAGTCCTCCAGGTTCATCCGCGGGGAAACAGGAAAAATCCTCTGACAGGTGTATTCGCTACCCGTTCCCCGTTGCGGCCCAACCTCATCTCCATATCTGTGTGCAAAATATTGTCGATCCATAGAAATACCATCTCTGTTGACAAGATAGACGCGATTGATGGAACACCTGTAATCGACATAAAACCTTACATCCCCAGAATTGATTCAATATCGGACTCAAAGATACCGGAATGGGTGAAGAAGAGGGGACAGTGAGGGGGCACACAAAACCCTTTACAAAACTACTAGGGACTGATAAATTTAACTGTTTGTGCGTCTGCGAAAATGTGCGGCCTAACTTAAGGGACGGGGACGAAATAACTTCCCCATTTGTGCATCTCATCTTCAGGCCATCTTTGCCCGATCTTCAAACACAAAATCCTAAAAATAGTTCGACTATTCCTGCGGTTTTGCGTTTTCAGATCGAACAAATCTAACCTAAATCTGAGCGCCAACTTGATTGAGGAAGTTATTTCGTCCCCGTCCCTAATCTAATGGGGTGATTCTGTGAGTGAAGAGATACGGATCGGGGTATATGTGTGCCATTGCGGTAAGAATATCGCGGCGGTAATCGATACCTCTGCGGTAGTTAATTTTGCGTCTTCCCTTGACAATGTGGTTATAGCCAGGGAGAATACTTATTGTTGTGCTGAAACAGGTCAGACTCAGATTAAAGAAGACATAGAGGAACATAATTTAAATCGGGTTGTAGTGGCATCCTGTTCTCCTAAACTCCATGAGCCTACTTTTATGCGGGCTGTTGCAGAGGCCGGCCTGAACCCTTATCTTATGGAGATGGTTAATATAAGGGAACACTGCTCCTGGGTCCATATGCACGAGCCTGATATGGCTACGACTAAGGCTATGGATCTCGTCAAGATGGGGGTAGCAAAGGCAAGGCTTCTTCAGCCACTGTCCGACAGGGAAGTTCCCACCACAAAAAGCGCCTTGGTCATCGGTGGTGGCATTAGCGGTCTTCAGGCAGCCTCTGACATAGCCAACGCTGGTCATCAAGTCTATCTCGCAGAAAAAGCGCCTACTCTCGGAGGCAAGGTGTCTCAGCTCTCGGGGATCTCCTCTGATTCCACCCCGCCAAAATGCATACTTATCCCCAGGATGACAGAGGCGATGATCCACCCGAGGATCCAAGTTTTTACGAGTTCAGAGGTGAAGTCCGTAGATGGGTTCATCGGCAATTTCAAGGTGAGAATCGTAAGGCATCCCCGATATGTCAAAGAAGATTGTATCCAGTGCGGTGAATGTACCACGGTGTGCCCTGTAGAAGTCACGGATGAATTCAACGCAGGTATTGGTTCGAGAAAGGCCATCTATCTTCCCTCTGAAGAGGCCACGCCTTCCACGTATGTTGTAGATATGGATCACTGCACAAGGTGCGGACTTTGTGTGGAATGCTGTCCTGTGGATGCGGTAGATCTTGAGGGAAAAGAAGAAGAATTGGAGGTGGAGGTCGGCAGTATTATCGTGGCCACGGGATTTGACTCCTTTGATCCCCAAAATAAGCCAGGGTATGCCTACAGTGAATTCAAGAATGTGATCACCTCACTCCAGTTGGAGAGGATGCTGGATACCGATGGGCCAACAGGGGGACATCCATTGAGACCTTCTGACGGGAGAGAGCCCCGGAAAATAACTTTCATACAGTGCATCGGTTCGAGGGAAGAAGAGGGGAACGAGTACTGTTCAAGAATCTGCTGCATGTCAACCGTAAAACAGGCAAAATTGTTGAAATCTCTATCCCCGGAAACAGATATAAGCGTCTATCATAAGGACATAAGGATACCGAGGAGAGAGTTCGAGGAGATGTACAGGTCCGTCAGAGAGGCCGGGGTGCTCTTCGTCAGGGGGGACATTACGGAGGTGACCGAAACGGAAGACAATAACCTTTTGATAAAGGCACACAGTGACGCCCTCAATCGTATGAGATCCCGGGATACGGAAATGGTGGTGCTGGCTGTGGGAATGGAACCCGGCAGAGATACGGATCTTCTCAAGGAGATAGTGAAGGTTCCCACAGGTCCTGATGGTTTCTTTATGGAGGCCCATCCGAAACTTAGGCCCATAGACACTGTTATTGACGGAATCTATTTGGCCGGCGCCTGTCTGGGTCCGAAGGATGTAGCTGAATCTGTAGCGCAGGCCAGTGGAGTTGCTGCCAAGGTATGCGGACTCTTCTCCAAGGACAAACTGAGGCTCGATGGAATCATATCGAAGGTGGACATAGACAAGTGTGTGGGATGCGGGATTTGCATAAAAGAATGCCCCTTCCTGGCTATAGAAGAAGTGGAGGTCGAGGGGGAGAAGAAGGCGAGAGTTATTGAGGCCGCGTGTAAGGGGTGCGGTGTATGTGCCGGGGCATGTCCCACAGGAGCGATAGAAGCACTGGGTTTCACCACAGAACAGATATGTTCACAAATAGATGCTGCCCTTGAAGAGAACCCAAGGGAAAAGATAATAGCCTTCTGCTGTAATTGGTGTTCGTATGCGGGTGCAGATTTTGCGGGTGTGTCCAGGCTACAGTATCCCCCCAATGTTCGGATAATCAGGACCATGTGTTCAGGCAGGTTGAGTAAGGACATTATACGCTATGCCTTTGATAAGGGAGCAGGCATGATACTCGTCTCAGGGTGTCACCCTCCGGGAGATTGTCATTACGTGTCCGGGAACTACAGATGCGAAGAAAGGGTTAATTCGTTGATGAAGTCCCTGCCCAAGAAGGGCATAGACCCCAGGCGGCTCAGATTGGAGTGGGTATCCGCCGCAGAAGGCATAGTGTTTCAAAGGGTCACCGAGGAGATGGCAACCCAGTTGAAGAATTTAGAGAGGTAGATCATGGACAAGACCGGCATCTTTCTATGTGCATGTCCGTCTTCCGGCTTTGCTTTTGATTTGGGAAAAGATGCTGAAATTATGGATTTGCCCAACACCGTCGTCTATTCGCAGAAGTACCTCTGTTCGCAGAAGGGATTGAAGTTTCTATGTGATCGTGTCGAGAAGGATGAACTCGATCGCGTATTGATCATGGCATGTGCCGAGGATGTCCACCGTAATACCTTCAACAAGTTGCCCCAACTGAAGAAAACCGGCATAGGGTATATTGATATGGACAAGGTGGAGGATAAAGAAGGCCTCCTCGATATACTGAAAGAAAGGCTGAAGAAGGACGGGGGACGGTTTCCCAAAGAAGAAAGGATGATAAAAGAGGTCCTCATAGTAGGCGGGGGTGTGGGAGGGGTCCAGGCTGCACTGGACATAGCTCAAGCGGGTTATAAGGTCTATGTGGTGGAGAGTACTCTGTCTATAGGCGGCATCATGGCCCAACTTGACAAGACCTTTCCAACCATGGACTGCTCAATATGTATCCTTGGGCCTAAGCTCGTAGACGTTTCGAAGGATCTTAACATTGAGCTAATAACAAATGCCAGGATAACGAGCATAACGGGCGACGCGGGAAATTTCAACGCAGAGATCGAGGTTAGACCGAGATATGTGGATATGAAAAAATGCAACGGCTGTAGCGCCTGTGTCGAGGTTTGCCCCGTGATATTACCTAACGAATGGGATCTTAACCTGAAGCCTAGAAAGTGCATCTATGTTATGTTCGCCCAGTCGGTGCCCTTGAGATATACTATAGATAAGGAAAAGTGTATTGAGTGCGGACTATGCACGAAGGTCTGTGAATTGGATGCCATAAACCTTTCCGAAGAGCCAAAGACGCTGACCTTGAAGGTCGGAGCCATCATTGTATCGACTGGTACAAAGACCTTCGATGCCTCCAGGAAGGGACAGTATGGATACGGTAGGATAAGGAATGTGTTTACCAATATCGAGTTTGAGCGAATAATATGTGCGTCCGGTCCAACCAGTGGAGAACTTATAAGACCGGATGGTAAACATATAAAGAAGGTGGCCTTCATCCAATGTGTCGGCTCCAGAGATGTCCATTTCCATGAGTACTGTTCAGTTTATTGCTGTTTGGCCAGTATAAAGGAGGGTAGATTGGTTATGGAACATGAGCCTGATGCAGATGTATGGATCTTTTACAACGATCTTCGTGCCTTTGGGAAGGGGTTCGAGGAACTCTACGTTCGGTCGGAAAAAGAAGGGATGAAATTCATCAAAGGCCTACCCGGTGAGATAACGGAGAATACCGACACCGGAGATCCCATCGTTTTGTTTGAAGATACTAAGACCGGAAAGGTAAGTGAGGTTGCGTTTGATATGGTGGTCCTGGCGGTGGCACTTGAGCCTTCTGAAGAGACTACCCGGCTTGCTGAGATACTTGAGCTAGAAACTGACAGGCACGGTTTTATCCGTTCGCTCCATCCGGCATCGAGACCCCTGGAGACATTGAGGAAAGGAATTTATTTAGCCGGGACATGCCAGGGGCCGAAGGATATACCTGAAACGGTGTCTCAAGCCAGCGGCGTGGCGGCAAAGGTGTGTACGCTCTTTTCAAAGTGAACGGAGTGAACCGAACATCAGCGTCGGTGAAAATTTCGTGTGCTCACACCATTCTGGCGTTACAGACATGACATTGGGTGGGAAGAAATAGGTTGATTCTATGGCAAAGTTGTCAATGTACCAGTTGCAAAAGTATCTCCCGAAAACCGACTGCAAGAAGTGCGGTTTTTCATGTTTGGGTTTTGCCAATCACCTGATCTCCAGAGATGTCAGGCCGGAAGACTGCCCCATTCTCTTGGAACCCGGGTATTCAGAGTCTCTTGCCAAACTGAACGAGCTTTTGGGTCCTGGTCTGGATTTCGAGAAGGAGGTAACAGGGCTCTTGATCGAGCCGGAAAAGTGTAATGGATGCGGCATATGTGTTGTAGTATGTGAGATAAACCTGGAGAAGAGTCAAGAGGTGGAATCCGGAAGAGGCCCTCGCTTTAAAGACGATGTGGTGTTGAGGATAGATAACGGAAGGATCAAACTGGTGGACCCTCAGTCTTGCCGGCGGGCGGACCCATCCGACTATATATGCAGAGCATGTGTGGAGTTGTGTCCCACCACGGCCATCAGCCTTGTCTGATTTGAACCTGCGCTCTTATGAAAGATGGAGATAAAGTTTGGCGGAGACATTGTATGAATCGGTGATATGCCCTTCATGTGGTTGCCTGTGTGATGACATCGACGTAGTAGTTGCCGACAATAAGGTAAAGTCCATAAGAAATGTTTGTCAATGGGGCATTAACAAGTTTTTTTTCACCAAGAAGTTTACCTCTACTGTAAAAAGGGGGCGGGTAGAAAGACCGATGGTCAGGGAAAACAACCTGGTGGAGACCGATTATGAAACGGCCGTTTCCAGGGCTGTGGATATCTTGAAGCGCTCAAGGAAGCCGTTAGTATACGGACTTACAAACTCGGGATATTACGCTCAAAATGTCGCACTGGATATCGCCAGAGTGTTAAAGGGATGGTTTGAACCGAGGAAGGCAGTCCTCCTGAGTCCGTATTATTCCGCGATGGAGAATTCAGGCTTTTACATTGCGCCCTTAGACGAGGTAAGGAACAGCGCCGACGTTATCGTCTATTGGGGGTGCAACCCGGTACACTCTACCCCAAAACACTTAGCCCGGTATTCCCTCTACCCAAGGGGGAGATGTAAGGAAAGGGGAAATCTGGACAGGGTTGTATTCACTGTGGATGTTGCGGAAAATGAATTGGTCAGGATGTCTCGCAAGTATCTGCTGGTAGAGCCGGGCGCTGATTTTATCGCGATGGAAACGATGATAAAACTGTTGCGGAACGAGAAGGTTGAAGACTACGAAGGGGATATTGCCGCCATACAAGATATGGTTCAGTATATGGCCAGGTCGGCCTATGGCGCGATCTTTTTTGGGTTGGGGTTGTCACGCAACGGCAATGCTGTCAGGAATGTTGAGACTCTTATGGCCCTCGTCAAGGAGTTGAACCGGAAGACAAGGTTCGTAATCATTCCTCTGTATGACGATTTCAACACAAACGGAGCAATGCAACTTCTCCTTAGGGAATTGGGAAGTCCTGTGCCGGCGGATTTTTCCTGTGATCATCCGGCTGACCATGGTATGCCCACGTTATTGGAAAACCTCCATGAGATCGATGCCGCGTTGGTGGTTGGAGAGGACCCATTTTGGTCTATGCCCTCGGAACAGTCTGACCTGCTGAAGAAGATACCGATAATTCTCATCGATCCGTTTTGGACGAGAACAACAAACAAGTGCCAGGTGGTCTTCCCGACAGCAATCACGGGGGTGGAAGCGGAAGGGATAGCTTACAGGATGGATGGCCTCCCCCTTAAACTGAGGAAGGTTCTGGAGACTGACTACCCATCGGACGAGGTAATACTCGATGATATATACCAACGTCTCAGTGAGTCTTTTTAAACAAGTCTTATAAGCCATGAAGATTTTACACCTGACAGTGGAGCGTAGATGATTTGATTTGATCGCTTCAGGTGAGAAGCATGAGGAATATCGGGAGATCAAGCCCTATTGGGACAAACGGATTGAAAACCGTAATTATGATGAAATCCACTTCCGGAATGGATACCGGAAAGGTGCTCCATTCATGAGGGTTGTCTATCGTGGATGGAAGTTCGGGACCTGGCAGGGCAAAAGGGTTTATGCTTTACAGCTGGGGCCGGTTCTGGAGGTTCGATGGGGAACCGCGATTACTATTTCCGCATATGAATAATCAAAGGCCATCAAACACGAATATGAACCTGAAAGGATTGAGAAAGGCCCTTGAAGAAAATAATAAGGGGCGCTTATTTCATTGTATCAAGGATCTAGTCACAAATGGACTCTCGTTGGAACGATTCCCTGAGGGAGAGCGCACGCCTTCCCGTCAAGACCTGACTCAGTTCTTGGCGGCCTGGTTCAAATATATAGGCATATCTGCAGATGAGTGCCGGGATTGGATGAATAGATATTGTGTCGATGTCCTGTCTTCCATATCTTCCAGTTCTCCTTCGAAGATACGGCACAGTACAAAGTCCAACATCAAGTATATTTACAAATCAGACACTACCCTTGATTGCAGGTGTGAGAATAACCCCTTCAAGGCAGACTGTGATCGCAATTGCCCTGTATATGAAGAGATGTTGGGCAAATACAGGAAGGCAAAGGCAAGAGAGGCTAACATATCTTATGAGATTGAAGGAAGAAACAAGGTGGAGGATGAGGAAAAGAAACCGTCGGCCCCCTCAGTTAGAGAACAATACAGGGATCAGTTTGAAGAAGCAGTGAAGACTGCCCACGAACGTGCGACGCGGGGTGTCCCCCATCGGAAGATTGTCGCTCTCCTGAATGACCGTGGGTTCAAAACCAGGTCGGGAAAGAGATGGACATACTCGCTCCTCGGAAACGAATTGAGGGCGTTTCGTGCGAGGATGTTTGATGAAACGTCGGACAATCAACAGGAATAACCGATTATACGCTTTGTCTGGGTGATTGCAGACGGGTGACCGCAGATAGAGAAAAGTTGCGACCTGTGCAGTTGGTCAGGTTTACCGCTTGCCGACGCTTAATGCAATGCTGTTCATCTATTCATCAGAGACGCTTCAAGACATTGGGGTTGAGTAACTGCACAGATCGAAAAATTGTAAAGGGACCACATGAAGATCAGGATACAAGGGGGAAGGTTATACGATCCTAAGAACAACCTCAACGGAGAAGAGGGTGACATCTTTATAGAGGGAGAACAGATCGTAGATAGGACCTCCACTGTCGATAGGACTATTAACGTATCCGGAAGAGCCATCATGGCAGGGGGTATTGACATCCACAGTCACGTAGCTACATATGGTTTAAATCTGACAAGAGGGATAAAATGTTTCTACTCACCCACTGAGATAGGCCGTATATACGCGAAGATGGGATATACTCACGTAAACGAGCCCTTCATGACCCAATTGACTGCCAATTATGTCCATCATGAGCTATCTTCAATACCCATATTGGACACCTCATCCTTCCTCGTTGTGAACTTAATGGATATTGAGGAAAAAATCAGATCTACCAAGCATCTCGAAGAGGTTGAAAAGGCTTTGTCTTTAGCCGTGGCCAGGGCCAAGGCCATTGGGCTGAAGATATACGAACCTTTTGTAAAATACGCTCAAAGGAAGTTTATCATGAGAAATGTGAGGGAAAAGAAGGTGCTTAAATTTTTTTCGAGTATCAGCAAGGAGAGGATCCCGAGGGTAATCATGCATACCTATCCGAAGCTGCTGAAACGAGAGATTGAAAATCTTGGAACCTATCATTTTTCTCATGTGGGTTCAGTCATGGACAGTGAAAAAGATTACGAGAAGGTCTTGACGTACATGGACGGAGGGGCTTCTGTAGATTTGGGATTGTTCGATTTTGAGGAAAATCTGAAGATATCGACCCCGAAGCAAACATATGGTGAAATTTGCGGGAGCGTTGATATGGGGCTCTCTGAGCCTATCATTTTCTCCCGGGGAAAGACCCCAGAGGGAGAAGCCCCGTTTTTAGCCTTGAAACTTGCCCTCAGCGAGCCTCTCAAGCGTATATCGTTTTCCACGGACAGCCCTGTCAATGCGTCATTCCAGGCATACCCAAAAATATTTTCATGGCTGATGCGAGCCGAGAACAGGGACAACCTATTTGAAAAAGAGCTTCCTTACTTTGAGTATTCCCTGATGGATATTGCAAGGATTACCAGGCAGAACCCAGCGGACATCCTCGGTTTGGACAATAAAGGACATCTGGGTGTGGGGGCGGAAGCGGACATAGCGATCTATGACATTGACGAAGACACAAGGGCAGATGAATTGAAAGACCGTTTCAGCGACTGTGCTTATCTAATAAAGGGCGGAGATATCGTCATTGAGGATCATGAGATAGTGAATGACAGGCCACAAAAGAAGACCTACTACAGAGGTACTGAACTAACTGATGATGAACCCGCAAGGATTCTGACGAGGTACAGTACCTTCCGGTTCGAGAACCTCAAGGTAGATCAGGTATTTACAGGTAAAGAGGTAAAGCTTTAGATGGGATGCCGGAGAGGGGTGAGGTAGATTAAGACGAATAGATCGAAGGAAAAGACCATATTAGTTGGTGTCGGGTGGCAGACAGAGGAGAAACGAAAGGTTGAGGATTCCCTGACAGAGCTGGCAAAACTCACGGAGACTGCAGGTGGAGAGGTGCTTGGGAGTGTCATACAAGATCTCAGGCATCCGAACCCTGCCTATCTCATGGGTAGAGGGAAGGTGGAGGAGGTAAAGGATCTTATAACTTCAACGGATGCCGATCTGGTTGTCTTTGATAGCGACTTGACCCCGGCCCAGCAACGAAACCTTGAGGGAGCATTTGGCGTTAAGGTTCTGGACAGGACGGGATTGATACTGGACATATTTGCACAGAGAGCAAAATCAAACGAAGGGAAACTCCAGGTTGAACTGGCTCAACTCAATTATCTATTACCACGCCTTGTAGGCAAAGGGCTTTCCCTGTCACGTTTGGGTGGAGGAATAGGGACAAGGGGACCGGGAGAGACTAAGCTGGAGGTTGACCGTAGGAAAGTAAGGGATCGGATCACAAGGATCAAAAGGGATCTTGAGGTGGTCAGAAAGGTAAGATCCCTCCACCGAAAAGGAAGGGACCGGATTTATTGTTCTAAAGTCTCCATTATCGGTTATACGAACGCAGGGAAGTCAAGCCTGTTGAATCGCCTCTCCGATGCCGCGGTAGTGGTTGAAGACAAGTTGTTTGCCACCCTGGATCCCACCACAAGGAAAATAAGACTGCCAAGTAACCGGGATATCCTGATCTCCGATACGGTTGGTTTCATAGAAAGGCTTCCCCATCAGCTTATCGCCGCATTTAAAGCCACACTTGAAGAGGTCAATGAGTCGGATATCATGGTTCATGTGATCGACATCACCCATCCTCGATTTGACGATAACATAAATTCAGTCAATAATGTTCTGCAAGAGATAGGGGTGTCTAAAAAACCCGTCATTCATCTATTGAACAAAATAGATAAAGCTGACAATATAAATAACATTATTGAATACTGTCAACGGGGGCTGGACAACTGTGTCGCT
Source organism: Deltaproteobacteria bacterium (assembly GCA_030643245.1). Lineage (GTDB taxonomy): Bacteria > Desulfobacterota > UBA8473 > UBA8473 > UBA8473 > JAUXHQ01. The sequence continues at coordinate 30,318 of DAOWME010000001.1, read as the reverse complement.
GTATCTGCATTAACGGGAAGGGGCATTGATGATCTACTGTATAAGGTTGAAACCTTGATACCGTGTAAATTGAAGAAGGTGAAACTGAGATTGCCTGTTACTGCGGGTGACTTGATCTCCAGGATACACAGGAATGGGAGGATTACCAGGAAGGAGTATGATGGGGAGGAGGTGATTATTGAAGCTGAGATAGATAAGATACTAGCCGATTCCTTAGACGCGTTTTGTTTTTGATTAGGGACGAGGCCGAAATAACTTCCTCAAGTTGGCGCTCAGATTTAGGTTAGATTTGTTCGATTTGAAAGCGCAAAACCGCAGGAATAGTCCGACCTATTTCGAGGATTTTGTGCTTGAAGATCGGTCAAAGCCTGTCCTCGACCCCGATCGGGGGATGGCCTGAAGATGAGATGCACAAAAGGGGAAGTTATTTCAGCCTCGTCCCTTAGATTCTATTTTTTCTTGACAAAGGCTGGTTTCGGCTATAGATTAAAGAGGTTCTGAACAGAAGCTATACGTTTTTTGAGATGGTATCTAGGTGTAGTGCAAGATTCATTTCGCCAGCAAACAAGAGGTTTTATTTAGCATGTTTCAAGCTAGTGTCCATCCATAAATGGACTTCTTGAGAAAAGGGCACGAGTTGGTCTCCAATTCAGAAATGAGCAATTTATTCTCTGAGCAAGGCCGCACGACGGTTTGCGCCGAGTCGTACATGATCGTACGTCGCAGGCGGAAACCTGAGGAGAACGCAGCTCAGGGGAAAAAGGGCCATTTCTGGATGGAAACAAGCTAGTGTCATGTCATCTATGTAATGTCGCAAAGATGACCGTCATTCCCGCGGAAGCGGGAATCCGGAAGTGCCGAAGTAGCCAGAAATAGTAGATTCCCACCTTCGTGGGAATGACGAGCGCCTGATACGATATCTCACGCATGACACAACACTAGTGAACATATGTTGGAAGGGGGTCAAAGATGAAGAAGCAGGCAGGCATAACGGTTTTATCATTTTTCTTGGTACTCTTTTCTTTTGCCGTTGGTGGTTTACTGGAAGGCAATTCGGGTCAAGTCGTTCAGACCATCGGTCAAGGGGAGGTGAACTGGACAACTAGTGTAATAAGGGCCCTTGGTAGTGGGGCTCCAAGCCGGTCTGCGCCCAACATTTCAGTTGCAAGGTTAGGTGCGGAGAGAGCCGCCAAAGTGGATGCCCTGAGAAATCTTTTAGAGACTATAAAAGGGGTGAGGATTGACTCTGAAACCACAGTAGTAAATGCGATGACCCAAAGCGATGTAATACAGTCCAGGGTTCAAGGCTTCATTCGTGGGGCCAAGGTGGTTGACAAGAAATACTTTGACGATGGTGGTGTCGAAGTGATTATCGAAATGCCCATTACAGGAGAATTGGCTGACATCCTGTTGCCTGCTACGGGCGGACGATCGGTGCCTTCTGCCGGCAGTCCGATATATACGGGGCTTATTATTGACACAAAGGGGTTGGAACTCCACCCGGCCATGTCCCCGAAAGTTCTTGATGAAGAGGGGAGAGAGGTTTACGGCTCTGCTTATGTGTCAAGAGAATTTGCGATTCAGCAAGGGATAGTTGGTTACGGAAAAGATGTTGAAGTGGCTAGACAGAATGATCGCGTGGCAAACAACCCTATCATCGTCAAAGGGATAAAAACTGAGGGATCAGGGAATAGTAATGTGGTCATAAGCAGTTCCGATGCGAATATGCTGAGGGATTCCTCCAGGAATCTTAGTTTCTTATCTCAATGCCGCGTAATGTTTGTCGTAGATTGATTTTTGATGATTCCTTCGTGTTCAATGCGACAGCTTTTTGCAAGGTCCACGAAACCAACAGAGGGAGAAAAATGAAGTTAGAAGAGATGCATACGGTGAGGTGGATTTTTCTTACGGTTTTAATATTGTCTCTGGTTTATCTTGGCGCATGTGGCCCCAAACCAAGGAAAGCCGTGAGCGCCCTAGATACTCCGGACCATCACGTGTTTAGCGGGATGAAACTTCTGGACAAAGGGAAATATGAGGACGCAAAACGGGAATTTGGCATTGCTATACAGTTAGCTCCGAAATTTTCCGCTGCTTTTACCGGGCTTGGCCTGGTATACGGTTATGACGGTAACTTTAAGGAGGCATTTGCCAACGCAAAGAAGGGTAAGAACTATGCCAAGACCAAGGATGAGAAGGTTAATGCTTTGGTCGGTCTGGTTAGGATCTACGCGATGGAAAGAAAGGACGACTGGCTCGATGATGCAGAGAATAACTTTGAAGATGCAATCGATATCGATCCTGAATCGTCGGCTGCCTATTACTATATGGGTGAAGCATATAAGCTCGCCTACGAGTTCGACAAAGCAGGCGAGATGTTTAAGAAAGTACTGGATATCAATGATAAGTATTTGATAGCCGCGAACAACCATTGGAAACTCGTTCAAAAGATCCAGAGAGCTGCACCTGGAAGTTTGATAGGTAAGAAGATAGCGCTGATAGATAAAGTGACCAGGTCGGACATGGCCGCGTTATTTATTCAGGAACTTGAGTTGGAGAAACTCTATAAGAAGCGATCTCCAAAAAGGTTTGACACGAGTTACAAGGCCCCATCAACAGCCTTTGCCGCAGATAAGATCGAGAAGACTGAAGCTGCCACTGATATTTCTGACCATGTTCTGAGGACGGACATACAAACTGTCATGGAAATTGGCATAAAAGGACTGGAACCTTACCCAAATCATACTTTTGTTCCTGATGAGCTCATAACAAGGGCTTTGTATGCCATAATGGTACAGGACATTCTGATAAAGGTTGGTGGAGATCGCAAACTTGCCACAAAGTACATTGGAAGTACATCCCCATTCCCTGATTTGAGGAATGACCTTCCTTATTTCAATGCGGTCATGGTCGTTACTACCCGAGGGATCATGGAGGCCAAGGATCTGACTACAGGTGAATTCGCTTCAATGGATCCGGTCTCCGGCGCCGATGCCTTGTTGATTATCAGGAAGCTCAAGGATGAATTGAGGTTTTTCTAAAGAAAATGAGAAGACAACCGAAGATATATAAAAGTTGGAGGTCGGCCTTGACGGGTCGGAATAGGCTAAGGGACGGGGACGAAATGACAGATAACAGATCGAGGTAAGATCAAGCCGTTGGCCGAAGCCCTGCAAAGTGAAAGATGTTGTCCTTAAACAAAGAAGGAGGGGGTGTCTTGGAGAAACCGATTAGGGTATGGTCTCTGTGTTTTCTGGTGACCGTTATTTTCGCTGGTTATGCAGTTGCGCAGCAGACTCTTCAATCACTGGTAGTGAGTGCAGAGGGTATGGCCGCCATTCGGAATAATGACAAGGCCATGGCCAGAGACAGCGCCATCGAAGATGCGTTGAGAAAGGCGGTTGAACAGGCTGTGGGTACTATGGTATCCTCGGAGACCAGGGTTGAAAACTATCAACTCCTAAGTGATAAGATCTACACGAAAACCCAGGGGTATATACAAAACTACAGGATAATATCGGAGGCTTCTGTTGAACCCATTTACAAGGTTACAGTACAAGCCACCGTGGCAATGGGCGATCTCAAGAATGACCTGTCAGCCATAGACCTTATACTGGCAAGGAAGCACAAACCGAGGGTCATCTTCTTGATTGCGGAGCAGAACATAGGTCACGAACAATACCGATATTGGTGGGGGAATCATGCCTCTGAAACGGACCTCTCCGTTACTGAAACCGTCTTGGTTGAGAAATTCAGGGAAAAGGGTTTCAATGTTGTTGATCACGCTGCCAAGGCTGGAAACATGAGTGTAAGCAAGGATTACCGGGTCATGAACCTAAATGACAACACGGCTGTGTCCCTTGGAAATCAGTACGATGCTGATGTGGTAATCGTTGGCAAGGCACTGGCTAAATATGTGGGCAATGTAATGAATTCTTCGATGAAATCTTGCCAGGCAAACGTAACGGCACGGGCGATCCGAACCGACACCGGGGCGTTTATCGCTTCAACAAGCAGCCATGGAGCCGCGGTCCACATAGATGAGATCACGGCCGGAACAGAGGCACTTAAAAAGTCGACTTCTGACTTGGCCTCCAAACTCATGGACCAGATACTGGGTACACATCGCGATGAGATTGGGGGGACCACGCTCGTTCAAATGACCGTGAACGGGATCTCCAGCTATCAAGATTTCCTGAGTCTCAAGAATGTGTTGAAAGGAGAGGTGCGAGGGGTTAAAGGCGTTCATCAGAGAAGCATATCTGCGGGTGTAGCCAGGATTGATTTAGACATAAAGGGTGATGCCCAATCTCTTGCTGATGAATTGGCTACCAAGAGTTTTCAGAAGTTTTCGATCGATATTACCAAGATGACACAGAACGCGATCGAACTTACTATCCTCCCCAAGTAATGCACTATTTTGAGAGGGAGTGTACGTGAGATGTCCCGAATTTAGCCTCTTCTTCTTAATGGTGGTCTTCACTTTCAGTGGTTGTGTGCCGAGGATATCTCATTATGTGACGCCGGATTATAAAGAGAGGATGCCGACGTCAATTGCCGTGTTGCCTGTTCAGAATGAAACCGTGGACATGGACGCACCGAAGGTGTTCAGACCATGGCTGGTTGATATGGTTACCCATAAAGGATATCTGTCCCCTCAGACAGCGGTGATTGATTCAAAACTCCTGGAAAGGGATATAAGGGAGGCAGGTCAGCTTGGTTCCATGACCCCTCACGAGATAGGGGAGCTCCTCAGTGTTGATGCGGTGCTATATACTACGGTGACGGAGTGGAGTACTACCTATCTGGTGAATTACGCCTCAATAAATGTAGGGGCCAGATTTCAGATCTTTGATACGCGGACAGGACAGAAACTCTGGAAATCGGAGCATGAAGTTGCTGAATGGAAGTTCTCGTTGGATGAGGATGCCATAGAGGAGATCTTGACTTTTGCTCTCTTGCGCAGATATGATCCTTACGTCAAGAAACTTATCAATGCTGCATTTTCCACGTTACCCAACGGTTACAGGCATATCCACCCTGGAAAGCACCGCAGGCATATTTCTCGCAAAGTGAGGGATAGACTTATTTGTCCGTTTTCTCTCCACCCTTTCATGGGTGAAGGGGGGTGTTCAGTATGCTCTTTCACGTTTCTTGAGGACTGGAGGCTATATACCAGAAGAGGAGTTTGCTATGATAAGCAGGAAGACGGGGATGAAGGCAAGACATATCTTCATTCTTTCAATTATCCTTTTTCTTCCCAGTAGTTGTGCGATTAAAATCCCTCACAGTAATGTTCCTGACTACCAGGATAAGATGCCAATGTCAATTGCCGTGTTGCCTGTGCAGAATGAAACCACGGACATGGATGCAGGCGGTGTTTTCAGACCAAGGCTCTACAGCATAATTCTCAGTAAGGGTTACGCAACACCCGCGGTCGCAGGGATCGACTCCTTACTCGCCCAAAAGGGCATACGAGAGGCGGGTCAACTTGGTTCCATGACCCCCTTGGAGATAGGGGAGCTTCTCAATGTTGATGCGTTGCTGTATGCGACTGTAACGGAGTGGAGTACCACTTATTTGGTGGTTTACTCTTCAGTAAAAGTGGGCGCCAGGTTTCAACTCATAGATGCAAGGACCGGGGGACAGATTTGGGAATCAGAGCACGAGGTCGCGGAGAAAAAGTTTGTACTCGAAAGTGATGACATGGTCGACATGGTCGACAACCTGTCCTTTGCTGCCTTGCAGGAATATGAACCTTACGTGATACGGGTGATTAACATGACATTTTCTACATTGCCCAATGGACCTCGCTATGTTCCGTCTCAAGGCGGAGGCGGCTGCCTGGGACAGTAAGGGATATGATGTTATATGCGACATGGCATGAGTAATGTGTCATGAGTTATAGGAGGGTAGGTTATGTTGAATAATAAAATCATGACGTGTTTAGTTACTGCACTATTCTTGTGTACTTTTGGCTGCGCCCATATGCCCACGATGACAGCGGCTCCCCAGAAAGAAGAGCCAGCACCCCCCAAGATAGCGTCCAAAGGGCCTAAAAAGAGGGTAGGTATAGTGGATTTTGTGAACAAGTCGACCTATGGCAAGGGAAGATTGGGGTCGTCTGCTTCCGATATCCTGACTACTGAGCTCTTTAAGACAGGAGCATTCATCATGGTCGAGAGAGAGCAATTACAGAAGGTTCTGGGAGAACAGGCCCTGGGACAGTCGGGTGCGGTTAACCCTGCGACAGCCGCCCAGGCAGGGAAGATACTAGGTTTGAACGCCATCGTAACCGGTTCCATATCCCAGTTCGGTGTAAAAACAGAGGGAAAGGATTACGGCGTATACAAACAGAAAATTCAGAAAGCAGAATGCACCGTAGATGTCAGGGTAGTGGACACCACCACGGGACAATTGCTTTTTGCTGATTCAGGCTCCGGTGTCTTCGAAAAGAAGATCTCTGAAGTATTTGGGTTAGGGCAGCGTGGTGGTTATGACGAAACCATGGGACAAAACGCATTAAGGTCCGCCATCGTGAAATTTATGGATAACCTTGTCAGACAGTTGCAGACCGTAGAGTGGAGCGGAAGGATTGCGAAGATAAGCGGCTCAAATGCATATATAAATGCCGGCAAGGATGTGGGGTTAAATATCGGTGATGTTTTGGGAGTTTATTCATTGGGCGAAAAGATCTATGACCCTGAGACCCATGTTTTGTTGGGGAGAGAAGAAGGTCAGATGAGAGGTGAACTGATGGTTACAGGTTATGTCGGAAGAAACCTAACCAAGGTTGTCATCAAGTCCGGGATGGGACTCAAGGTCAATGATGTGGTCAAGCTTAAACCATAGCGAATTTTCTTCCCATCCACAGGTTTCCTTCAATACGTATTGGGGCGGGCGTTTCGTCTGTCAGAAAGGTATTTGAGTATGAAGAAAGTGGTCTTTGTATCTCTGGTTCTGGTCTTTATTTTATTGGGGTGTGGTACCCCGAGAGAAGCTATCATAGGCGTGGGTAACGAAGGGGCATTGAAGATTCTCTGCAATCCCGCTGATGCAGAGGTTTTTATAGACGGGGTTTCCATGGGAGAGGTGAACAAATATGATGGGAAGCCAGGCTATATAAAACTCAGCAGTGGTACCCACAAGATAGAGATAAAGAAAGAGGGTTATGCCCCTTATAGTCTGGATGTCTATGCCAGTCACTCCCTCCAGACTATTGAGGTGACATTAAGAGAGTTGGAATAGTATATCCATGAGAAAGTTCGGATCGGCAATATATTTGAGTATACTACTGATACTGAGTCTTTTTTTTGTATCCGACTCTCTTTGTAAAGAGACCGGAACTCCCGAAGACCGGGCTATCGTCACCTTGCTCCGGGGGAAGGCCTTCGCCTTGCATAAAGGAGAGGGTGATAGGATTCCCTTGAAGGTACAGGATGTGCTCTATGAAGAGGATAGGGTGAGCACATGTGAAAAAGCTTTATTAGAGATAAGGCTGCCGGATGGAAGTTTTGTTCGATTTGCAGATAACACTAGCTTCAAGGTCAGTGATTTGAGCTATGAGAGGGAAAGTGGGAGTAGAAGCTTCAAGCTCAGATTATTTTTGGGCAGGAGCTGGGCTAACGTCAAAGAACTTGTGGGGAGAAACAATGGATTTGAGATAACTAGTGAAAATGCTGTGGCAGGTGTCAAAGGCACTGTCTATAGAATGAACGTCAGGAAAGATAAGTCAGTGCTTATCAAGGTCTACAAGGGGAGGATACGTGTGACTGGTCCTCCGAGGGAGATCCCCAGACCCGTCTCTGAAGTTGGGGGACTCAGAGAGGTTCCAGGCCCCCGGCAGGTGCCAGGCCCTCGCGAGGTTAGCCTGGAGGAGTGGGAATACATAGTAAAGGATATGCAGAAAATAATTATTACGCCTGAGGGAAAGGCTTTAAAACCCGTATACTTTTCACGAGAAGAGGATATTAATGATTGGGTTTTTTGGAATAAGCGGAGAGATGAAAGGATAAAGATAGATTCAGAGGGTAACATGTAATTTTATGAACACACCCAATTTTTTAACCCCTGAGCGCCAACTTGAGGAAGTTATTTCGGCCACGTCCCTTATTTCCTTGAAGATCGTTCCCAATTGGCTGACAGTGACCGTTGTGAGCCGTGACATCTTGATAATCGTCGGGATAATGGTCTTCTTCTTTACTTCCCACAAGGTGGTACCAAGCCTAGCATTGCCAGCAAACTTACCACTTGCCTTCAGCTTCTTACTATTTTCAGTGTCTTACTAAATAATTACTCAAACATGATCGATGACAATATCTTATCTGTCATTATCTGGGCTGAAGGGATCTCCACAATAGTCTCAGGGGCTCACTATATTTACCGGGGAAGCAAGATCCTGAGCAGGAAGAGGACATGGGGATCCTGTGAAAGTGATCAATCCAAAAGAAATCTATAAGTGATTACCGCAACTGTGAAGGATAAACTATGGACTTCCTGCGGGAGTAGCGCCATGTATGCAAGATCATCGTTAATGCTTTTTGTAAACGTATTCTTGTGCCTGTCTCTCGTGTTGAGCCTTCCCGGAATCTCGCATCCTGTCGAGGTCGTGAGCTTTATAAAACGGATTACTGGCGACGATACGAAGAAGGTGAGTTCTGTGATGGCCGATCAAAGCGGGTACATTTATGTTTTGAACAGGGGGAAGGACCAGATACAGGTCCTTGACCCGACGGGGAAGACGACTCGGCTCCTGAGAAAAGAAAAGGGCAGTAAGCCCGGGCAATTTAGGAAACCTCGCGGCCTCATCATGGGGAAAGAGGGGAATATCTATGTGTCTGATACTGGTAATCGTAGTGTCGCTAAGTTTGGTACCTTAGTCGAAACTGACATTAGGGTGATCAACGTAGAGACCGGTAAGATTGAGATCGTCCAGACCGAAAAGACCGAGAGCGATTCGGAATTACATAATATGGTTGTGAGGATGGTAAGAAAGATAAGGGATGTTCATCGTATGATGGCAACTGGCCCCAAGATTCCGATTGGCCTCATAGCAATTGGACAGGTCCGTCAGGTATTGTTGAGGTGGGATGCAAATACTGAACGCGACCTGGTAGGATATAAGATATATCGCAGTGGTTCTCCCAACAGTGAATTCCAACAAGTAGCGAAGGCAATAGAGAACAGGGTTGTGGACACGGGGCTGGAGAATGGAAGGACTTACTACTATAAGATAGTGGCTTTAGACCGGGACAGCCTAGAGAGTGAGATGTCAAGTGTGGCATTTGCCACAACAGCGATGGCCTCAGACGTCCCCGGTAACGTGGAGGCGGAGCCCGATGTAAGAAGTATTCGATTGGCGTGGTCTTCCAGTTCTCAGAGCAACGAGTGTGGGCTGAAACTCAAGGGATACCGAATTTGGAGGAGTGATTCAGAGGAAGGAAATTATGAGATTATTGCCGAGATTGGTCCCATTAAGCCTTTGTTTAGAGATACGAAATTAATGGATGGAACAACATATTTCTACAGGATTTCTGCATACAGTGAGAATGGCTCAGAGAGTCGTGGGTCGATACCCGTATCAGGTTGTACTGTGAGGATACCCACAGGGCTGAGGGCAGAGGGTGGTCTGGCGAGAAGGGTCTCGCTAAGATGGGATATGCACCCCCATGAGGGGGTGAAAGGATACAAAATTTACGGAAGTACGGATAGAGAGCGTAGTTTTGTGGAGATTGAGGATATAACATCGAGAAAGAAGACGGTCTACTACTACCAAAAGAAGAAGGATGGTAGACAGTTGGAGGATAATGCCACGTACTATTTCTATATATCGGCTTACAATAGAGAAAAGGCAGAGACAGGAGGTTCACTAGTGGTGTCTGCCAGTACTAAACCTCTCCCGCAGTCCCCTGCTGGGTTGGAAGCGTTGAATAACAGAGCTAAAGAGGTAATCCTAAGGTGGAACGAAAATTCGGAGGGAGGGATCAAGGAATACAGGCTATTCAGGGCGTACTACCCCGATGGAGATTTCGAGAAGATCGTTGCTCTGACAGGACAAGAAGCCTATTACGTTGACAAGAACCTGGAAGATGGCACCATGTATAGGTATAAGGTTCAGGCTATGGATATAGATGGTTTGGAAAGCCCGCAGTCCGAAATAGTAGTCGCAATAACCAGATCACTACCGACCAAGCCGAGTGGTTTGAGGGTTGCCTGTGAGATAAATGAGATAAGGTTGACATGGAATGTCAACCCTGAACAGGATGTTATAATATATCGAGTGTACGAAAGAGGGATGCTTGGAAGTAACCTGGTTGGAGAGATAGACACTAATGAGTTCAGGATAACCGTTACCAAACCCGGAAAGAAGCATGAATACCAGATCACTGCAATGGATAAGATGGGCTTAGAGAGTGCAAAATCAGATATCGTATCCGTCACATGCGTATCAGCATCACCCGAAGCACAGTGAATTACAGTGGAATATCCCGACAGCGATTCTAATGGGCGAGGCAGTCTATGCGTTAGCCTGCGTGATTTTTATCCAATCATCATCGAGTCTTTGATAAGGGACGAGAAGTACTGGTATTCCAATAATTTCCTTGACAAAAATCGATTAGTGATAGAAAATACGAAAAATAAATTGATGGGTTCCCTATTACATAGGCACGTAGCTCAGGGGGAGAGCGCTACCTTGACGCGGTAGAAGTCGGCGGTTCGAAACCGCCCGTGCCTACCATCTTATTGGAAGAGTGAACTTCATTTCTGTAGAAATAAAGCCATAACCCGATGCAGACTTTAACTCTGAAACAAGTACCTTTCTGTTGCCAGCCATGATATCAGGAAAGGCATCATAATTATTGTGTTGTTTGTGATGCCTTTTCTTTCTTTAGGTGACTTCTAATAAACATAGACAGGTAGAGATGGAAAATACAATAGCTGATGTTGAAAGCATACAAGTGAGATTTCCTGATGGGTCTTCAGAGGACTTTCCGCAAGAGACCCCTCTCTATGAAGTGGCAAAGAGCTTTGACAATGGCTCTGGAAAAGATTATGTGGCCGGGAAGGTTAACAAAAGGCTCGTTGATATGACCTATCCTTTACAAGAGGATGGGGATGTCGAGTTTTTAACGCCTGATTCTAAAGAGGGACTCGATATAATTAGGCACAGCACCTCCCACGTTATGGCCCAGGCAGTGAGAGCACTTTATCCTGACGTCAAGATCGCCATAGGCCCCACTACTGGTGATGGTTTCTACTACGACTTCGACTGTGAAAATAACTTTACCCCAAAGGACCTGACTGCGATCGAGTCGAAGATGCAGGAGATCATAGATCAGGATTTGCCTATCGTGAGGAAGGAGATGCCAAAGGATGAAGCTGTTGCAATGTTTGAGGACCAAGGTGAGATATATAAAGTGAAATTACTTGAAGAGATCCATGATGAAGTAGTTTCAGTCTATGTTCAGGATGGGTTTACAGATCTGTGTCGGGGGCCTCACCTACCTTCTACCGGAAAAATAAGGACATTTAAGTTGACAAGCATTGCTGGAGCTTATTGGCGTGGGGATGAAAAGAACAAGATGCTGCAGCGCATTTATGGAACGGCCTTTCCGGACGATGAGAGTCTTAAAGGTTACTTACACAGGTTAGAGGAGGCAAAGAAAAGAGATCACAGAAAGTTAGGCAAGGCCTTAGACCTTTTCAGCATACATGAAGATGCTGGTGCGGGTTTTGTAATCTTTCACCCCAAAGGAGCCATGCTCAGAACAATACTCGAGGATTTTGAAAAGGAGGAACATCTTAAACGGGGCTACCAGTTGGTAAGGGGGCCGCATCTATTAAAACTAGACATGTGGAAAAAATCCGGGCATTTTGATAATTATCGTGAAAATATGTACTTCACTGAGATGGAAGGACAGGAATACGGCTTAAAGCCCATGAACTGTCTGGCCCATATGCTTATCTACAAATCCAAAACCAGAAGTTATAGAGACTTGCCTCAAAGGTATTTTGAATTGGGTACTGTACATCGCCACGAAAAGTCAGGTGTACTTCATGGTCTCTTCAGAGTGAGAGAATTCACCCAGGATGATGCTCATATTATCTGTACTCCAGACCAGCTGGAGGAGGAGATCCAAGGCGTTATCCACTTTGTGGAAGATGTTATGAAAATATTCGGATTCGAATATGAGATGGAACTCAGTACCCGTCCGGAAAAGGCGATCGGTGACGATTTCCAATGGGAGAAAGCAACGTCGAGCTTGATACGAGTCCTCGACAGTAATGGCATCCCGTATAATATCAACGAAGGTGAAGGGGCGTTCTATGGTCCAAAGATCGACGTAGGGTTGAAAGATGCCCTTGACAGAAAATGGCAATGTGCTACTATTCAATGTGATTTTGCTTTACCGGAAAGGTTCGATTTAACTTTTATTAGTAGTAATGGTACGAAACAGCGACCTGTCATGTTGCATAGGGTGATTCTGGGGGCTCTGGAAAGGTTTATGGGGGTGTTGATTGAACATTACGCAGGAGCATTCCCCACATGGCTGGCCCCTGTTCAGACGATCGTATTAACGGTTACAGATAGAAATATAGACTATGCTCAGGAAGTTTTCGATAAACTGACATCCGGTGGGGTAAGGGTTGAAAAGGACTTTCGGAACGAGAAATTGGGGTTCAAGATACGTGAGGCCCAGTTACAGAAAACACCGTACATGTTAGTCGTTGGTGACAAGGAAATGAATGACGAGGAGGTCTCCCCTCGTTTGAGAAGTGGTGAAAACCTTAAGCGTATGAAGGTAGATGAGTTCATTTCGCGGGTTCGAGAAGAATGTCATAATAGGAGGTGAATAGCAAGATCAAAAGAGTACTAATAAACGAGAGGATTAGATCCCAGGAGTTGCGGGTCATTAATAAGGAAGGAACGCAGCTCGGTATACTGCCATTAAAAGAGGCCTTAAGAATTGCTGCAGAAGAGGACTTAGACCTTGTTGAGGTCGCTCCTCAATCACGTCCTCCAGTTTGCAAAATAATGGATTATGGCAAGTTCAAGTATGAACAGAGCAAGAAAGCCCATGAAGCCAAAAAGAGTCAGACCATTATTCAAGTGAAAGAAGTGAAAATGAGGCCAAAAACAGAAGAACATGACTTCCAATATAAACTCCGCCATATTAAGAGGTTTTTGGATAACGGAAATAAGGCGAAGGTCTGTGTCATCTTTAGGGGTAGGGAGTTTAACCATAAGGAGATGGGCAGGAGTATTCTTGATAGAGTGGCGGAAGAGGTTAAAGATATTGCGATAGTTGAACAAGCACCCAAACTTGAGGGGAGAAACATGGCCATGATTATTGCCCCGAAGCCGTGAGGATTCGATAATATTAAAGGAGTTGTTTATGCCTAAGCTGAAGACCAAAAAGGGGGCTGCCAAGCGGTTCAAGTTGACAAAGTCGGGTAGAATAAAGAGAAGTAAGGCCTATGCAAACCATATCCTGACAAAAAAATCGACTAAACGTAAACGGGGTCTGCGACAGGGAGGATACATCGATAAAGTCGATGCAAAGGGTCTGAAGAGGCTTTTACCTTATGCGTAAATTAGCAGCCTGTTCCTGTTCTGTAACGAGATATATAAGCTAATACCCTCTAATCTTATGTGTTGAGGGGCCATCAGCACATTGGTCTGCCGGCCAGTGTGCACACTGAGAAAGGTTTAAGATGCCAAGGGTGAGAAGAGGAAATAAGAAGATAAAGAGGAGAAAGAGGATACTAAAGCTGGCCAAAGGGTACCGTGGAGCCAGGAGCAAGCTGTTTAGAACCGCCACGGAAGCTGTTGACAGGGCATTGAATTATGCCTATAGAGATAGAAGGACTAAGAAGCGAGATTTCAGAAGGTTATGGATTACTAGGATTAATGCGGCTGCGAGATTAGACGGAGTTTCATACAGCAAGTTAATGAATGGTTTAAAGAAAACCAATATAGAGATTGATAGGAAAATCCTGGCTGATCTGGCTGTGTTTGATCCCCAAGGATTTTCGAGGATTGTCCACCTTGCCAAAGAGAACATCTGAGACCAACCTTGAGAAATTCCATCATCAAAAATGTCCTTACGGTTTCTTCTTCGCAAGATTCGCCCTGCGAAGACTTTAGCTTTAGGTATCGAGGAACGTTCTAGACAACGGGAAAAGGTGGCTTAGGGGCGAGGCCGAAATAACTTCCCCATTTGTACATCTCATCTTCAGGCCATCCCCCGATCGGGGTCGAGGACAGGCTTTGACCGATCTTCAAACACAAAATCCTAGAAATAAGTAAGACTATTCCTGTGGTCTTGTATTTTCAGATCGAACAAATCTGACCTAAATCTGAGCGCCAACTTGAGGAAGTTATTTCGGACCCGCACCTTAGCTGCCCGAAGTTTTTTGACCTCTTTGTCTTGACTTGACTGGGGATTTATCCAGTTTCCAACTGGAAGGTTTTTCAGGTTTTTTTATGAAAGAAGAACTAGAGAAGTTATTTGGAGAGGCTTTAGGAAACCTGAAAGTTGCCGGGGAGGAAAGTCAGGTAACCCAAGTACGTACCGAGTTTTTGGGGAGAAAGGGGAAGATCACGGCCCTTTTAAGAGGATTGGCTAATGTATCACCGGAACAAAGACCTATTGTGGGCCGGCTTGCCAACGAGATAAAGCTTTCTTTAGAAGAAAAGATAAGAGAGTCATTAGCTTCCATACAAGCACGGAAAATGAAAGAACGGCTCTTCCATGAGAAACTGGATATAACCCTCCCTGGTAGAAGGGTACCCACAGGTAGGAAGCATCCCATCTCTGAAGTCTGTGACGAAGTGATAGAGATTTTTTTAGGGCTGGGTTTTCAAATCTCTGAGGGCCCTGAGGTTGAATCGGACTATTATAATTTTGAGGCATTGAACATCCCTAAGGACCATCCTGCAAGGGATATGCATGACACGTTTTACATATCCGACGAGGTCCTCCTGAGAACCCATACTTCTCCGGTACAGATTCGACTGATGGAGAAGCAAGAACCTCCTATTCAGATTATTGCCCCGGGAAAGGTCTTCAGATGCGATTCTGATGTTTCGCACACCCCCATGTTCCATCAGGTTGAGGGCCTTATGGTGGGAGACAATATTACATTTGGGGACCTGAAGGGTATACTGACCATATTCCTCCATGAGATGTTTGGTGCCAAGACTAAAGTGAGATTTCGACCGAGTTTCTTCCCTTTTACTGAACCAAGCGCAGAAGTGGATATAGCGTGTGTTATGTGTCAGGGAAACGGTTGTAGGGTCTGTTCTTCCTCTGGGTGGATGGAGATTCTGGGGGCAGGCATGGTTGACCCTGAGGTCTTTAGAATAGTGGGGTATAACCCGAATGAAGTTGTGGGGTTTGCTTTTGGTCTGGGTATTGAGAGGATCGCCATGTTGAAGTATGGGATCAGTGATATCAGGCTGTTCTTTGAAAACGATATGAGATTTTTGGGGCAGTTTTGACGGATTGGAGTGCTGAATGAGAGCAAGCTTGAACTGGCTCAAGGAGTTTGTTGATATTGATCTTACGCCGGTTGAGTTGGCAGATGTCCTTACGATGGCCGGTCTGGAGGTGGAAAGTGTCATTAAGATAGAGGAAGACTTAAGCCATGTGGTTGTAGGCAAGGTCTTGTCCATAAAGTCCCATCCAAATGCTGACAAGCTCTCTTTATGCCAGGTGAGTATAGGTGATGGAACCTTTCCTGTTGTGTGCGGCGCCCGGAATATGAAAGTTGGAGACAAGGTTCCACTTGCGTTGGAGGGGGCTTTGCTTCCAAACAGCATGAAAATCAGGAAAGCCGGCATCAGGGGAGAGCTATCCGAAGGCATGATGTGTTCTGAAGAAGAACTGGGAATTGGAGAGGATTCCAGCGGGATAATGATTTTAGAGGATGACTTGGTATTAGGTATGGATATTGTTTCTGCCCTTAACCTGGAGGACCATATCTTCGATCTCAACATTACCCCAAACCGGCCGGATTGCTTGAGTATCGCAGGCCTGGCCAGAGAGGTGGCAGCAGTCACGGGTAAGGTATTGAAAATACCGTCGATAGAGGTAAGAGAGGAAGATGGAAGGATCCATGACTTGACCTCTGTTGACGTACGGGACCCTGAATTGTGTCCCAGGTATTCTGCCAGATTGATTAGTGATGTTGCTGTCGGTACCTCCCCGTTTTGGATTCGGAGAAGGCTGGAATCCGTTGGAGTACGCCCAATCTGTAATGTAGTGGATGTCACCAACTACGTCCTTATGGCGTTTGGTCAACCTCTCCATGCCTTCGATTTTGACCTGCTCAGTGAAAAAAGGATTGTGGTAAAGCGAGCGAAGGATGGCGACACTTTCGCCACACTAGATCGCTTGGAGAGGACTCTCCAGGGTGATGCACTGATGATTTGTGACGGCGAAAAGCCAGTGGCTATCGGTGGCATAATGGGCGGGTTAAACTCGGAAGTCTCGGAGACTACTTCCAATGTGCTTATTGAGAGCGCTTACTTCGATCCGTCCAATATTAGGAAGACCTCTAAGAAACTTGGTTTACAGACAGAGGCCTCGTATAGGTTTGAGAGGGGGGTAGACCCGGAAGGTGTTATCAATGCTTTGAATATAACTACCCAGATGATCGCGGACCTTTGTGACGGTAAAGTGGCTCAAGGGATAATAGATCAATGTCCATCGCCTTTTCTCCCTAAGGAGATCACTTTGAGTATAAGGAGAATAAATAAGATACTGGGCACTTCCCTGGAGAAAGAAAGGGTCAGAAGATACCTTAAAGCCATTGAGCTTGACAACAAAAATCTGGATAGGGACAAGTTGATCGTCAGGGTGCCTCCTCTGAGGGTAGATTTGAATCGGGAGATTGACCTCATTGAAGAAGTGGCCAGACTTAATGGTTACGATAATATCCCCACCACTACCCCCCTGGCAAGGGTCACCTCGGGCAGGAGGAGTTCAGCGTGGGTCGCGGAGGATAAGGTCAAGTATGTCCTGATATCATTGGGATACTATGAGGTTGTGAATTACAGTTTTATCTCTCCTAAGTTGATAACCTCATTGGGTGTAGATGCTAACCATCCTTTTCATAAATTCATCAGGATAAAGAACCCCTTGAGTGAAGAGCAGTCAATCATGAGAACCACTCTGATCCCTGGGCTTCTAAGAACTATGAAGACCAATGTTTACAATAAGAACTCTGACTTGAAACTCTTCGAAATAGGAACAGTATTTTTTCCAAACAAAGAAGATAAACTTCCAATAGAGAAAAGGATGTTATCTGCTCTGGTGACAGGCCTGAGATATGTTGAAGCCTGGAATTTTTCCGGGGACGAGATCGATTATTATGATATCAAAGGGAGCCTGGAAAATCTCTTTAGAGCATTAAACATAAGGGGTTGTAATTTCTCATGTGCGGGAGATATCCCCTATTTACATCCCGGCAAATCCTCTACAATCATGATTGGGGACACTCAAATTGGTTTCCTAGGGGAAGTTCATTCCGAAGTCTTGGAAAACCATGATCTATCGAAAACTGCGCATATCTTCGAAATAGATTTTGATCTACTGGTTAAACATGCTTTTAGTAAGAAGAAGATTAATCTTCTATCAAAATATCCACCAATTTACAGGGACATGGCATTGATAGTGAAAGAAGATGTTCAATCAAGAGACATCTATGATGCGATCATCGGATGCAACAATTCGCTTGTCAAGGAGATCCAGGTTTTTGACGTATACGAAGGGGAACCTATCGCTTCGGGGGAAAAGAGTCTCGCCTATCGCATTAAATACCAGTCTTTCAAGCGTACACTAACAGACCAAGAGGTAAATAAGGCACATAAGAAATTGGTCTCCAAAGTGCTGGAAGATATGGGAGCCAGGATAAGGTTATAGATTAGAGGGGGAGTTATGACAAAAGCAGATATCATTGAAAACGTTTATGAGAACGTTGGGATCTCCAAGAAGGAATCAGCAAAGATTGTGGAGACGGTCTTTGAAATTATAAAGGAGAAATTAGAAACCGGCGAGAATGTGAAGATCTCTGGCTTTGGAAATTTCACCCTTAGAGATAAGGACCCTCGAAGAGGCAGGAACCCGCAAACCGGGGATGAAATTGAAATCTCCGCCAGGAGAGTGCTTACATTTAGACCAAGTCAGGTATTAAAGAGAATGTTAAATAACTGAGATCCTCATATCATAGTACGTTGCATTAATGGGGAGTGGGTAAGATCACTGTAGATTCTGGTGGGTAATTCTGATTGTGGCTTAGGGTCTGTCATGGAATAAGTATCACATCTGTGCATCTCATCTTCAGGCCATCTTTGCACGATCCTCAAACACAAAATCCTCGAAATAGGTTCAACTATTCCTCCGGTATTGCATTTTCGGATCGTACAAATCTGACCTAAATCTGAGCGCCCATATGCAACACTTATTCCATGACAGACCCTAACCGCTTCATTAACGACATATTTTTTCGTTGCCTGTTCTGTTAAGACGCGTACGCTGCACAAACAAACCCGCAGGCTCACGCAGGAGGTTGCGAAAAAGTGACATTACTGGATGGAAACTAATTAGAATTGCTGCCGCCGTCTTATTGACATTGACTTTTACAGTTCAAAGAAATAAAATGAAAGATAAAGAGCAAGGGGCAGACAAAAGGGGTTTAGGCATACCTGATAAACTATATTTCAAGATAGGGGAAGTAAGCGAGATTGTTGGTGTAGAGCCATACGTCTTGAGGTATTGGGAGTCCGAATTTAACCTGGTCAAGCCTTCTCGCACCAAGTCCAGGCAGAGACTTTACATACGAAAAGACCTGGAATCAATATTAGAGATAAAAAACCTGCTTTACAATGAGAAATTTACCATAGCTGGGGCCAAGAAGAAGCTCAGGAAGTCCAATTCCCAGGAGGATAGAGAGGCAAAATTTACTCTTTCTGGAGAGGGATATAGGGAACTGTTGGATGACATAAAGAACGAGTTGAAGGTAATAAGAGACATTCTGGAGTAAATCTTGACAATCTTATCGGGACGTGGCGCAGCCTGGTAGCGCACCTGAATGGGGTTCAGGGGGTCGCTGGTTCAAATCCAGTCGTCCCGACCATAAAGTAAATAGAAACAGCAGGTTAGAGAGAGAGACTAATCTGCTGTTTCTATGTCAAATGCCCTGTATTATCCTTCTGTGTTCCCCTATGTGTTCCCCACGAAGTTTCTTATCTTCAGGCCATCTTTGCCCGATCTTCAAACACAAAATCCTCGAAATAGGAAAGACTATTCCTGTGGTTTTGTATTTTCAGATCGAAAAAATCTGACCTAAATCTGAGCGCCAACTTGAGGAAGTTATTTCGGCCTCGTCCCTAATGCACGATGATCCAGTAAAGGTAACTCTTCAATATTTGGTATTTTCCCTGCACCATGCCGATTGCACCCTCTGAACGATTACAAAATGCCTAAAGGGCATTGCTTAAGGTGCAGGGTATACTCGCATACCTTCTGCCTTATCCCTTTTCCCGCATATCCTCTTTGGCCTCAGACCACATCTCAGAAAACCGTTTCTTTTTTTCTTCCAGGGCTTTTTCCACCCCTAGTTTGGCCTTACAGACAGTCTTAATGGCGCCTTTTACAGCCTTGTCCGAAAGGCTTTCTTCATCCTCTTCCGTTGACCTGTTCTTTTTTTTACCACCGATCTTGTAAAGAATATACCCTAAACCTCCAATGGCCAGGAGGCCTAAGGGGGTTCTTATCCCAACCCAAAAAGCCGGATTTGACATTTTAGACCTCCTTTCGCTCGGACGGTTCTCTTTCCTGTATTTCTTTTGAAGGACCGGACAGGATATTTTCGTTTCTTTCTTTTCCCCCTGCTTTTTTACCGGACTGATATAATAGGTAACCTGCTGCGCCAAGCACAATCCATCCGATGGGACTGAAGAATAAAGGTAAATGTACCATTGTATTACCTCCCATAGATAGTATATTAAAGCTAAACGAGGCATAGGGTTCAAGGTACACGGCTTAAGGAATTGACCATACTATACAGCTTGCATGTTGATCCTTGATCCTTACACCCTATACCTTTTACCTTTTACACATGGGATTTCATATACATTCAAATTGTTGTTTTATGTCTGCCTCCGGCCGGGACTCCGGTATGTGTTGTAATGCCAGACGGAAAAGCCGATAAGTGAAATACCGGCCCATGTGTGTTGCAATTTGGATCGCCGGCCCTTTCCAAGAGCGGTCAACACAAGACCGGCCAAGGAGACTACCATTCCTGCCTTTGTCACACTCTTAATCGTGTTTTTATTCACTTTATCTTCCCTACCTTTGTCGCAACCTCAACTCTTCTTTTGTTATTTCTCTTTGGCGTTATGCTTCAGCTCCGCCTGAACATCCTCAAACTTCTCCTTTATCTCCTGCACACCGCTCTGCATTGAACCATAGAGCTTCGCCACGGTCTTTATGATTCCCTTTTGCACGGTTTCATTAGTAACAATGAGTGTAACTGCCGCTCCCAGCAATGCCCCTTTCCAGAACTGCTGGTCATGGAAATTAACGCCTAAGATGGAAGTATCAGCAGGTGTGCTCATCTGTGTGTAATCTGTTCTCTGTAGATTGGCGTCATGCGAACGGGGATCATTGAGCATTTGACCGGGCTGGTTCATGGGATACATATCGGGAGAAGGATTAAGTGTATGGTGTTTAATCATTTCTTTGCTCCTTTCTTTAAAAGACTGAAACTTCCCTATGATGATTTCTCCGAAGTGCTGACTACCTTTTCAGAAACCGATTTCCCCACTGAATGCAGAACATAACCGACTCCTGTGGCAGTTGCCACCATAAAGGCCAGAGAGAGAAGGCCACCGCCACCTGCTGAGGATGCAACAGCAGTGGCAGCCGCTGTAGCCACGCCTGCACCCGCGCCTTTAGCAAGGCTGTCGATAACGGCCTCTTTTGCAGTCATCTCGTTGTCGCGGACCTTGTGTAGATTCATTCCGAGGGCGGCTGTTCCTCCCACAATGGTTCCAAAGATCCCTGCGTTCAAGAGCGTCGTGCCGGAATAAGGTCTCGTGGAAGATTTGTAAACATGATAACTCGCCGGGGTTGTTTGTAAATTATGAGGGTGAGGGTGATTTGACATATCTGACTCCTTTCTATTATCCTAATAGTTCACCGCAAAGGCGCAAAGAGCGCAAAGTTTTAAAGAAATTTCCTTTGAAAGATTATCTTCTTCTTTTGTCACTTCATGTATTCCTTTGCGCTCTTTGCGACTTTGCAGTGAGGTGAATGGTTACCTATTATCTGCTTATAGCCGGTTGACCCGGTCATTAAGCGCCTTCTTTCTCATCCTTACCCTTCTGGAAAACAGCGCCAAAACTCTTGGCCAGGCCCTGTTTCACCATGTCGCTGCTGAGAAGCATGGCCACAATAACACCGGCTATGGCCCCTTTCCAGAACTGATCATCCCGAAAGTTGAGACTAAAAAGGCCGTTGACAATATCATCGGTGTTTGCCTCACCCTTGAGGAAACGTCCCACCATGTCGGCAACCTGGCCGAAACGGTTTTCGTCATGATAAATATGGTGGGCGTCCGCCCCCATGTGACTGGAGCCATGTCCTTCCATAGATGAACCCATGTGAGGATTTGTTTCCATCCCCGGCATACCGCCCGGTCCTTGAACACCGGCGCCAGGATCCCAACCTGGCTGGTAGCCGGTCTGTCCCGGATGCACACCGGGAACCCCCATCTGACCAGATCCCGGATAACCTGGATATGGGCCCATGGAATGAGCGCTTCCTGCCGGCATGCCCCCATTTGCCTGGGGGGGTGTCCCCGGATGAGCTCCCGGATAAAATGACATCTGACCGGGGTTCATGCCGGGAGCGTCTGCCTGACCCATGCCTGGAAACTGGCCAGGGGATGGTCCGGTCTGGAAAGAACCGGGAGGAGATGCTCCTCCCATATTACCAATCTGTCCCTGGGGGTCGTTCCCTGCGGGTTGAAAGCCGGTTTGCCCTGTGGGCATTCCAGTGGGACCCGGCTGACCAGGATTCGCGCCTGAAAACCCGGTCTGTCCGTTGCCCGGATTCTGTCCCTGGGGCTGGCTACCCTGCCAGGGATCAGCTCCCGAATGCATCTGGTCACAGTTGCCTGCCGCCGGAGTTTCAACCTGTGTAGGCCTCACACCATGGCCTTCCATCACAGACCCGGAGCCGGGTCCGGCAACCACCCCCATTTGTCCTGCCATTGGGGCTCCACCCGGGCCCAACGTTTTCTCTCGAATATTCTTGTTTTTTTCCATATTTACCTCCTTAAGGTTTGGTTGATCCCATGCTCACTTCACTTTCTTCCACGGCCTGTGAATTTTCGCCGGCCGAGGGAGAAGATTCGGGACTGTAAAAGAGAAGTTTTGTTGAATTGCTTACTACTGCCACGGTGATAAGGTTATGAAAAAATGCCCCTGCAAGAGGAGAAAGCCAACCAAAAGCCGCCAGTACTACGCCTGCCAGGTTCAGGCCAACGGAGAGACTGTAATTCTGAGAAATCGTTGAAAGGGTCGCCTGCCCGAGATCTATTGCCTCGGCTACGAGCTCCAGATCACCCCGGCGCAGCACAATAGCCGCGTGTTCCATGGCCACATCCGCACCCGTGTCTCCCATGGCAAGACTGAGATCTGCACGGGAAAAGGCAGGGGTATCATTTATTCCGTCTCCAACCATGGCTACAAGGTCGCCGGGGTTGCGTTCCTTCCATTGTGCAATCCACGCAGCCTTATCTTCGGGAGACTGGGACCACTGGATCTCATCAATGGGCAGGTCTCTGGCAATGGCCATTGCGTTCCGCTTATGATCTCCGGTGAGCATAACAATATGTCGGACACCGAGGTCCTTCAGCCTCAGCAAAGCAATTGCTGTATTATCCTTCACCCGGTCCTCCACGCCTATAAGTCCGATGAGCTTTCCGTTGGAGGCCACAAAGAGCACACTTTCTCCTTTTTCAAGTATCCTCTTTTCCTCATCATGACCGACCTCATGGTCCACCTCATAATCCTCCATGAAGTGGTGGCTCCCCACGAGAATTTCATTCCCGTTGATCTTTGCCCGGACCCCATGTCCTATAATAAATTCAGTCTCTTCATGGGGCGGGATTTCGATCTCTATTTCCCCGACCTTCTCAAGAACGGCAATGGTCATGGGATGCTTCCAGTGCATCTGGGAACTGGCTGCCAGTTGAAGGATTTGGATTGGTTCGTAATCATCGTCCAGGGTGATCACTCGTGAGACCCTGGGGGTGCCTGATGTCAGTGTGCCGGTCTTATCAAAGACGAGGGTATTTACCTTGCCTGCGGTCTCCAGGTTTCGTCCCCCTTTGATGAGAACACCCCTGCGGGCCGCATTACCAAGGGCTGCAGTCAGCGCCGTTGGGGTTGAAAGACCAATGCCGCAAGGACACGCGATAATCAGCATTGCAATGGCCCGTTGAAGGTTCCTTGTGAAAAAGAAGACAGCAAGGGCAAGAAATAATGAGACAGGAACCACTGCGTCACTGAAACGTTCGGCTGAAAGCTGGATCGGGGCCTTTGAGGCCTCTCCCTCTTCAATGAGACGGATGATAGCTGCCAGGCGGGTTTCTTCACCTACGGAGTCGACATGTAAAAAGATATGCCCCATTTCCACCGTGGTTCCGGCAAGGACTTGATCGCCTGAGGTCTTGAAAACCGGCAGGGCTTCGCCGGTCATGGCGGACTCATCCACCAGGGCTTCGCCATCTTGAACCGTGCCATCCGCGGGGACTGCGCTGCCGAATCTAAGGCTGAGTATATCCCCCACGGACAGCTCTGAGACTTTAATTTCAAGCTCCACTCCGTCTCTGACTATCCAGGCTTCCCGCACTTCCTGGCGAAGCATGGACCTGATGGCTTTCCTGGTTCTCTCCTGGGTCTTTTCCTCCAACCATTCGGATAGATTTACCAGCCAGAGCACTACCATGGCTGTAACAGGCTCCCCCATTAAAATGGAGAGATATGAAGCACTTACGATTAAGAGATCCATATTGGGGCGCCATCTTTCCATCAAATCTCTAAGACCATCTCTCAAGATGGGAAGACTCAGCCCTACGGCCACTAAAGCAGGAACACCGAATATCCTTCGGAGAGAAAAGACGCGAGGGGACATCGATCTTCCAAAAATGAGGCGACCACACCACATGATAGCCAGGTAGATGCCGGTTATTGCAAGGACCCATCCGGGCACGTGTGTCTGCCTGTTTTCTGCCCGGGACAGGGGCGCCCTGCAGCAGCTATATTCAAAAGCGGTATTCCCCCTTTCGTATACAGGTATTTCCCTTTCCAGCACAGACCTGACAGCTTCAAGGTTCAGGGAGCCTTCTTCATGGGTAATGATAATGGAACCGGTTCCGGGACGTACATCCGCCATGGAAATCCTGGGGATCTCAGAGAGGGCATCAGCTACTTTCCGGGCAGCGTCCCTTTCCCCAACTAAAGAGGGCACCACCAATCTGGTCCGCCAGGGAAGGCTGTGGGCTATTTTAAAACTGTTCATATCTTCTTCTATCGGAAAACAATGTCTGCAGACGCTCCACAACCCGGGCAGCAATTTCAGGCCTCTTACCCACCTCGCCAAGACTCACCCATAGGTCACATGGAAGTTGCTCCTGATCGTATTCGATGATTGCCGACATGCCAAACGGATTGATTCGCACACTGAGAATTCCGGGGATAGAACCCACTATCTTTTTAATATCTATTTCCTGAACACTATTAAGTCCTGAAAGAGAGGCCTTTAGCCTGATCCTTCCGGGGATATGATGCGCAATCTTTATATTTGACGCTATTCTAAGGAGACCTTCGATCAATTTATCTTCATCTATTTTATCCGTCTTTATCATTGAGATTAACTCCGCTTAATTCCTTCTCCTTTAATCCCGGGGCTTCCCATACAACGAGACGACTTGAGTTCATAAGTATTCCAAGGGTATGAACAATATGAAGCCCCCCTGCCATTATAGGGGTCAGCCATCCCAGCGCCCCCATTAACACACCGATGATATTGGTAGAGACTGCGAGGTAGTAGTTCTCTTCGATAACCCCAAGCGTCTTGTGGCTGAGCTGTCGCAGGTTCACAATTCGTTCCAGTTCGCTGTCCACCAGGGCAATGTCCGACGCCTCAATCGCCACTTCAGCGCCACCAGCTCCCATGGCAATGCCCACGCCGGCCTTTGAGAGGGCCAATGCGTCATTCACGCCATCGCCGATCATAACCACAGACATACCGTCATCCTCAAGCCTTTCAATATATTCGGACTTATCTTCTGGCATCAGGTCGGATCGATAGCCGTCAAAACCGAGGGTATCGGAAATGAACTTTGCCACGGATTCCGTATCCCCGGTCCCAAGATAGAGGGCGGATACGCCATCCTTTCTAAGCCAGTCCAGCACGGCCCTGGCATTGGGCCTTATTGTGTTGGCCACAACTATCATCCCCTGAAGCTTCTTGTTCCTGGCCACAAAGAGGACCGTATGCCCGGCAGATATATTTTTATCAGCCTTGCCTTTATAATATGCGGTGCTGACACCTTCCTCCTCCAGGAACCTGGTGTTCCCCACAAGGATCATATTTCCATCCATCATGGCCTTAACCCCCCGTCCCAATACAAATTCACAGACCGCGTGGGGCTCCGGTGTAATACCATAGCTGCTGGAGGCATTGACCACGGCCTTGGCCATAGGGTGCTCATTGTGCATCTCAGCTACGGCAGCCAACGCGAGTACATGGGCTTCGGTCTGTTTTGGCGCCCGTGGGATTACCTCTATCACTTGGGGAATCTCTGCGGTAATAGTCCCTGTCTTATCAAAGCAGAAACAGTCTGCCTTCCCCACCCTCTCCAGGTGAAGACCTCCCTTCACGAGTATATGGTTACGCGCGGCATTGGCTAAAGCCGCGGTCACGGCAGTTGAAGCGGCAAGCACAGTAGCGCACGGGCAGGCCATGACGAGCATAACTGTGAAGGCCCGTAGAGGGTCCGCTGTTAACAGGAGAACAGCTAACGTAGCAAAGACCCCGAGTCGAAAAAGCCGGGCCGCCAGGATGTCTGCCTGTTTCTCTACAGGCGCGCGATTGGCCAGCGAATCCTCAACAAGATGAAGGATACGGCAAAGATAGGTATCATCTCCCACCTTTTCCGCCCGGATGAATATTACTCCCTCCTGGACGATGGTCCCTGCAAAGGCCCGATCTTTGGCCTTGCGTATCTGAGGCTCGACCCGTCCTGTGATATGGGCCTCATCCACCATGGCCTCCCCTCTCAGCACAACACCATCCACCGGGATTTTTTCTCCGGTATGGACGGCCAATATATCTCCCTCCTTGACCTCGTCCACGGGTATCTCAACCTCTATCCCATCTATTAGAACATAAGTGTCCTTTGCGGCCACCTGAAGGATTTCGCTTATGGCCTTACGGGACCGCTCAGCTACATAATCCTCTAAGAGCATCCCCACCCGCAAAATCCAGATCACTTCCAGCGCTGTCATTGTCTCGCCCAGAAAGAGAGCGAGGACACAGGTGGAGGCTAGAAATGGGAACAGGCTCATGCTCTTCCCTCGTTGCAAATCATCCAGTGCATGGCGAAAGAGGGGGATGGCTGCCACAACAGCTAAACCGGCCATAATGGTGAACGGCCCCTGGGAAAAGGGGGATTTGAAAATAAAGTTTCTTATAAAAGAATAAACCATAAAGGCGGTGAGCGCCAGCACCTCTACCAGTCTGCCCAAGAGAGATTTATTCTCTATGGATGAAGTTACTGGATGGCAAACTTTGCAATCGAGGCCACATGCCGGGTTACTTGATGACGAAAGTGAAAGGGGGGTATCCATGCTTACGGTTAATGCCTTCCGGAGAAGGTCGATTATAGCATCAGGGTCCGCTCTCTCGGGATCATAAAAAAGTATCACGCTACCGGTAATTGGGCGTGCTTCCACCTTTATAACCGGAGAATGCTTCGATACAAAGTGTTCAATGATATAAGCCCGTTCATGGGAAGATCGGACGGATTTCACCTTCAGCCGCATCCTGCCTGGAATGCTATGGAGGACTTTGATAGATTTTTGGATGTCCTTTTTCATAGTGTTTGCACCAACAACTTCCTGGCCAACTCGGCGCTAATAGTAAAATTCGCACCACCTGTCTCTACGGTCCATCCTCCGGTTGCAGCCTGTCGTAACAAGCGAAACACCTCCCCGATAGACACCTCAAGGCCCAAGGGCCAATCATCTGTGTCAGATGAACCAAGAAGGCGAACAACTTTAACCTTTTTTGTCTCCCGAGGAACAAAGGCCAGCGGAAGAAAAAACCCCGAAGGGAAATCTTTCTCATTCCCAATATCCCCTCCACAGATTCTTTGGTAATCGTTGCATCTCATTCGTATACCCCCCCCGATATTTTGTCAAGTTTATTTTGAGACAACATGCTGATTTTATTAGTTAATTTAGCCACAGCGAACAACTTTATACTGGGCTATTTAGGGTTGAACCAGCTAACTTTCCGGTTTTCCCGAAGTCTATAAGGTCTCTTTTCTTCTTAAAGTTTCCGTGCCATCGGCGCGCCGCAATCAGGGCATTTCATTTCACTGCACGGCGTACCCGTAATATGCTTAACTTCTTTGTTGCACTTTAGGCATACGCAGAATCCCCCGGGGCCTGCTCCGACTCCCCAGCCGACCTCTTTTGCCCTCCGGCCGGAGTCTAGATTATGAAGCCTTTCCTCCCCACATTCAGGACACTGGTCCTCTAACACACCCATGCCCTGTCCCACCATGCCCTTTCCTTTTCCAGGTGGCCCTGTTCCATCACGATTCGGCATTATATAACCTCACTCCTTAGGACGAAGTATGTGGGGTGGGCTGCGCCCACCACATCCTGCATTCATTCTTTGTCATCTGGTATTTGTTCCATTCCATTGTTCACAGTAAGTGACAGGCAGGAGCAGTTCCCCTCTCCGGTCTTGGTGCTACAGTATACGCAGCCACACCCTGTCTCCTTCTTTGTGAAAGCCAAATAGTATTTGTGAAAGAGATACCCGGCAGCCGGCAATAAAACAACGGCAATCATCTTAATGATCAGAATTCTATGCCGAGCTGGCAGGTGATCAAGTTCCTCTCATCGTCATTCTCGAATTCCCCATAGAGATATTCAAGCGCAAGTGAGGTGTTCTCAAAAAGACTGTAGCTTACGATAGCGCCATACTGGCTTTCCGGAAGAAAATCCCCGCAATCATCACTGCCCTCATACTTGACCCCAAACTCAAGGTTCTCGGCGGCTGCATAGGCAAGCTCAATATTCCAGGCACTCGGCCTGCATGACTCGCCCTCGTCAAATCCTAATTCACCGGCCTCAAAACTCTCGGTGGCCCCAAGATATTCGGCCTCCAAGAAGAATTGATCCATTAAAGAAAGACTCACAAAAAGACTCGCTCCACCCACGTAGTCTTTGATCTCTTGGATCTTAGCGCCAGACTCATCCTTCTGGCCAACACCATCCTCGTCCTGGAGGCTGTCACTGTCGGCGATATTGGATATGTAGGACGCTCCGGCCGTCAACCCAAGGTCTGACGCTGTCCCTTCCGGAAGGGTGAATGTTGCGCCGACAAAATAGGTCTCCACATGGTTGTCTTCTCCTGTCTCATCGATGTCGCCGTTGAAAGCGCCGACACAGACGTCAAACATTTCATTCGCAAATCCGAGATTAAGAGCACTCTCCCTTGTCTCTCCCAGCTCCAGTGTCAACGGGTCGCTGATGAAGTGGCTTTCAAAATTTCCGAAAGGCACATACATTTTCCCTGCATTGAGGTAAACGGGCGCCACATCCTCTCCATCTATGGTGATAATCCCCTCATCCACGTCAACCGGTTCTGTGTCGTCTTCTTCCCATAGAAAGAGAACGTGGCCCTTGACATGCTTCGCAATATCAACATCAACGCCCAACTCAACCGTTGCAAGGACGATGTCGCTCGATTCCTTATCAGACTGGGCGGAATCGTCAAAATCGAGGTCCTCATAACCGACTTCGATCTCTATGAGCCCGCTCAGTTCTATTCTGTCGGCCCAGTTTCCCAGCACACCCTCTTTCACTTGACCCTCAATCCTGCGGACTCTATCAGCCAGGCTTTTGACGCTGTGATAATGCTCTTTTTCCCCTGCCCCTGATTCTCCCGGCATCTCCCCTTTGATCTGAGCTTCAAGCTGATCGGTCTTTACTTTCAATCTCGTTACTTCCTTCATCAGCTCGTAGTTGGAGATTTCCTGGCTCATGGCCACTTGTGTCGCAGCTAACATGCTCAGGCTGAGGGTGACTGCAAATATAACAAAACTTCTCTTGATTGTCGTCATTCCATACTCCTTTCCTACTATTTTAGTGGTTATATTAAAGCTATTCTTCTTTCACCTTTTTCGTCAGACCATTTTTGTCTTCTAAATCTTTTGTAACTTAGCAAACTGCGCATCACGGGGAAAATAATATAACCTTTCACCTCTTCCCCTTTATAAGAATAAAAAAGCCAAGTCGATTATTCTTCCATAGGCCGGGCTTCGCAAGCCTCTTTTCTTCTCTGACCCTCGGAGGGTTCTTGTATTTGCCTGAGAGGCATAAGGGTTAGATTCTCCCGTTCTAGTCTTAAGCCTTTCGCCCTATGCCCTGTTTATTCAACCGTCAGATACCGGCAAAACTAGATATTTTCCTTCTCTCAGTTCTCGGATTTTTTCCCCCAAGACCCCATCTGCTCGCAGCTTCTGCATATACCCGCATTTAGGACATTTGATCTCTATCTGCAGCACATCGCCCTTCATTAAAAGTCGGTTACACTTCCTGCACCGGATTTCGCTAAGTTTTTGATTGATCATCTTGATTATCTCTTCATTTCCTTTCATCTGTGGGAAATATTAGGCCAATCTAACTTTTAGCTCAAAAATTTTTACTTCACTATAATCTTATGGGCCATCCCATGGCCGAGGGCGAGCCTGGTATTTCTCACCGCGACCATTACCGGGCCTGGCCCGGTGCGCAACACACTGAGCTTTACTCCGGGTATCAAACCCATACTGGCAAGTCTCGCCCTTATCCCCCTTCCTCCATTTATATCAACAAGCGTAACTTCTTGCCCCGGATACACCGTAGTTAATAGCATATATCTTCCATCTATCAAACAGCCTCCACATGGTTACTTGTTATTCGTTATCAGGTATTGGTTATTAGGTGATCCCCTTGCG
>DAOWME010000120.1 GCA_030643245.1 Deltaproteobacteria bacterium | reverse complement strand
CGCAAGGGGATCACCTAATAACCAATACCTGATAACGAATAACAAGTAACCATGTGGAGGCTGTTTGATAGATGGAAGATATATGCTATTAACTACGGTGTATCCGGGGCAAGAAGTTACGCTTGTTGATATAAATGGAGGGAGGGGGATAAGGGCGAGACTTGCCAGTATGGGTTTGATACCCGGAGTAAAGCTCAGTGTGTTGCGCACCGGGCCAGGTCCGGTAATGGTCGCGGTGAGAGATACCAGGCTCGCCCTAGGCCATGGGATGGCCCATAAGATTATAGTGAAGTAAAAAATTTTTGAGCTAAAAGTTAGATTGGCCTAATATTTCCCACAGATGAAAGGAAATGAAAAGATAATCAAGATGATCAATCAAAAATTTAGCGAAATCCGGTGCAGGAAGTATAACCGACTTTTAATGAAGGGCGATGTGCTGCAGATAGAGATCAAATGTCCTAAATGCGCGCATATCAAGAAGCTGCGAGCAGATAGGGTCTTGGGGGGGGGAAATCCGAGAACTGAGAGAAGGAAAATATCTAGTTTTGCCGGTATCTGACGGTTGAATAAACAGGGCATAGGGCGAAAGGCTTAAGGCCCTGGAACGGGAGAATCTAACCCTTATGCCTCTCAGATAAATACAAGAACCCTCCGAGGGTCAAATAAGATAGAGACTTTCGAAGTCCGGGCGATGTTGCTTACCTGTTAACAGGCAAGCAATCGCCCGGACTTTTTTATTTGAGTGCAGCTACTCCACCACCTGACTTTCTCATAAGGGGGGAGAGATGGTTGGCTTGCGTAAGGAGCGTCGTGGGAAGGAACCGAAGAGGATTGAAGAAGAAATGAGGAGAAGATAATGACCCTTGACAAATTGAGACCAGGAAATGCATGTATCGTGAAAAGGCTTACAGCCATTGATAAACTGGGAAGAAGGCTAATGGATATGGGATTTTATCCCAGTCTTTCGTTGAAGGTGATCCGTAATGCTCCACTGGAGGATCCTATGGAGGTGGAGATGGACGGTTTTTTTCTAAGCTTGCGCCATGAAGAAGCAAGATTTGTGGAGGTTGAGCAAAAATGAAGGGAGAGAAGACCCTGGTGGCTCTGGCCGGACAGCCCAATTCCGGGAAATCCACAGTATTCAATGCACTTACCGGAGCCAGTCAGTATGTGGCCAACTATCCCGGCGTAACGGTGGAGAAAAAGACAGGGTCATACAAATATGACGGGGGCAAGGTGGAAGTGGTGGACCTTCCTGGCACATACAGCCTCACATCTTACTCTCTTGAAGAACGGGTGACCCGCGATTTCCTGCTCCACGAAGGGCCTTCCGTGGTAGTTGATGTGATAGACGCCTCAAACATCAAGAGGAACCTCTACCTTACGTTTCAATTGCTTGAGATGGAGATCCCTATTATCCTCGACCTTAATATGATGGATGTGGCGGACAGGAGGGATATCCGGATAGATACCGATAAGTTGGGCAAAAAACTCGGCGTTTCTGTGGTCCCCACCACTATTAAGAAAGGCAAAGGAAAGAAAGAACTTGTCATGTCCATTGCTTACCTTTCTGGCGGGGGTCAGGCCTTCCAGCCGTCACGCATAGATTACGGCACCATGGAACCTTTCCTGCGGGAGATAAAGGACAAGCTTTCAGAAGAGAAACCGATTTCTGAGGGATACCCATTACGATGGGCTGCAATCAAACTCATGGAAGGGGACAGTGAGGCCCTGAAGCTGATAGGCAAAAAGCGCTCGAACCCGGAAGAATTTCTGGAATTTGTGGAGAATGAAAGGCGGAGATTCGAGTCTGAACAGAACGAGGCCCCTGAACATCACATAGCTTTCAGTCGGCAACGGACCGCAGACACCATAGTCAGGGCCTGCGTCAAGCCGAAAACAAAGAATGAAAGGCCATTATCCGACAGGGTAGACGGGTTTATCTGCAATAAGTTTCTCGGGCCGATATTTCTGGTGGCCGTTATCTATGTTCTCTACTATCTCTCCATTGTGCAGGGATACAACCTGACCAGTTACACATGGCCATTGCTGGCCAAGATCAGAAGTCTTACAGAATCGATCATGCCGGAGCCGGGGTTTATTTATGAACCCCTTATCCGCTCCTTCTCTCTATGGTTTGTGGATAGCATCAACGCCCTGTTGAACTATATCCCCATCTTTTTTATCCTTTTCGGTCTTATAGCTATACTGGAGGATATCGGTTATATGCCCAGGATGGCCTTTATCCTTGACAGGATTTTCAGCAAATTCGGTCTTCACGGCCAATCAACATTACCTATGGTCCTGGGAGGCATATATGTGGGCGGATGCGCCGTGCCTGCTGTTATGTCCACGAAGGGTATACCGGACGAGAGGTCAAGGCTGGCCACTATCCTTACAATTCCTATGCTTAACTGCCTGGCAAAGGTGCCCCTCTATGTCTTATTGATTAATATCTATTATGCCCAACATAAGGTCCTTGCCATGTTTTTCATTTCCACCATAAGTCTTTTGATAGTCCTGACTGTGGCCAAACTCTTGACGCTTACCGTGTTGAAGGATAAAGAGACCGCCCCGTTCATCCTGGAGATGCCGCCTTACCACCTTCCCACTATCAGGGGAGTTATAGGCCGCGCTGTGGAAAGGGTATGGCTCTTCATCCGCAAGATCATAACCATCGTGGCGGCCATTGCGGTCATCATTTTTGCGCTTCTCCAGTTCCCCGGTATCAGTGATGACAGGAATGCCTATTACAATGGGGAAAAGGAAAAGGCGGTAGGAATATTTTACAAGAAGATAGAGGGCGCCTCTTATGCAGACCGGCTCCAGGGAGAGAACCTTATGGCTCTGGTCCTTTACTGGGATAAGTACAAAAAAGCCAAAATGATGGCGAAGGGCAAAGAAGCGGTAAAAGCATTAAACAATAAGTTCGAAGAAGAGAATCCTGTTTTCTTCAAGATTGTTCAGCCCAAAAAAGATAAGGCCGCCAAAAAGGTGAACAAGGCATTTAAAAAACTGTTCAAAGAAAGAAGAAAGCTTTTGAGAGAAATCAAAAAAGAAAAGATCGATAATAGCTTCCTTGGTCGAATTGGGCGTTACTTAGAGCCTGCAACGCAGTGGGCAGGATTTAACTGGCGTGTTAATGTGGCCCTGCTCAGCGCTTTTGCCGCAAAAGAAAGCAGTGTGGCAACCTTAGGCGCCCTATATCAGCAGGAGGAAGAAGGCGAAACCCTTGAAACGAGGATGGAGAAGGGTGAATCGGGTTTCACTCCCCTCCATGCCCTGGCCCTGATGCTTTTCATGGTGCTTTATCCACCATGTATTGCCACTACCATAATGGTCAAGATTCAAACCGGGTCCATTAAGTGGATGCTCTTTTCCATGTTCTATCCCATGGTTCTGGGTATATTTGCAGCGATCCTGGTATTTACCGGGGGATCAGCCCTTGGACTGAGCGGCCTTGAGGTCATGTTTGTCTTCTATTCCCTGGCCCTGGCGATAACCGTTATGATGGGATTTGTTAAGAGCCGACCCGAAACAATCTAGAGAAAGGAGGTGAATATATTGAGGAAAGGGTGCATTGCATTGGTAACACTATTATTTACTCTTGGCTTATTCCAGGCAGCGGAAGTATTTGCCCACACCCCCCTTTGCTCGTGCTACGACAACGGGGACGATACAATCACCTGCGAGGGCGGTTTTTCCGACGGGTCCTCGGCAGCCGGTGTGGAAATAAGATTGCTGGATTCATCTGATAAAGTACTTATTAAAGGAAAGATGGATGAAGACAGCGAATTTACTTTCGATAGGCCTTCCGGGCCTTACAAGGTGCAATTTGACGCCGGCCCGGGTCATCTGGTGGAAGTTGACGGAAAGGAAATCGTTGAGTGATCTATAACCTTCTCACAAAGAAAAAAAGAAAGATAAGAAAGGAGTATATTTGAGAATGAAGAAATTTGTATTTGTTTTGATGGGATTGTTCGTTTTACCATTATTGTTGAGCGTTCCCTCTTTTGCTCATTTTCAGATGATCTATACGCCGGAGGCTGCCCTGGTAAAGGGAGGTAAAATTCCCATCAGATTGGTCTTTACCCACCCCTTTGAGGCCGGGCATACCATGAATATGGGTAAGCCGGAACAATTTTTCGTAGTCAGATCAAGGGGTGAAACCAAACCAAAAAAAATTGATCTTTTGGGAAGGCTGAAGCCCATTATCTGGACGAGCTTGACCAACTCAGGCAAGGCATGGGAGACAACATACTCAGCCAGGGGCGGAGACCATATTTTTTGTCTGATCCCTGAGCCATACTGGGAACCGGCAGATAGTTTCTATATTAAACAGAACACGAAAATGATTATCAATGTGGGCGGGGAGCCCGGCGCCTGGATGGAACCCGTAGGCATTCCCACTGAGATAGTGCCCCTTGACAAACCTTATGACCGTTGGACCGGAAACGTATTCAGGGGTCAGGTTTTGCTCAACGGCAAGCCTGTCTCCGGAGCTGAAATAGAAATCGAGTATATGAATCACAGACCATTACTTGATAAAAACGCCTTCGCCGAAGAGGCAAATGTTGAAGCACCTCAAGACGCTTTCGTGCTCCAGACCATTTTTGCAGACGTGAACGGGGTTTTCACCTTTGGCATCCCCAAGGCCGGCTGGTGGGGTTTTGCCGCCCTTGACCTCGATCCTGACTACAAATACAAGGGCAAGAAATGTTCAAGGGACGCGGTTATCTGGATCAAGGCCGTAGATATGAAATAGCCCCTCCTCTTCCTCCCTCTGCTTACCTGTGTGCCAATAACGGCACACGGGGGCATTTCCAATGAAGAAACTTGTGGTCCTGTTAAAGGCTTGCTTTAGTTTTTTATTGGGAAGTAGGAGTTGTGATGTAAGGAGAGAGCGCCCATGGAAAACGTCATTGAAGTTGAAAATCTGACCCATCGTTATGGTAAGCGTGTCATTTACGAGGATCTGAATTTTACTGTGCCAAAGGAGGGAATATTTGGCCTTTTAGGCAAAAACGGAGTGGGGAAGACCACCCTTATCAAAATTCTTATGGGTTTTCTCCGTCCTGTTTCCGGCAGGTGCCGGGTCCTCGGCGAAGATTCCCACAACCTCTCACCGGCAGCCAGGATCAGAATAGGCCTGCTCTTTGAGGGACATCTTGCCTATGAGTTTATGTCAATCGCCCAGATCGAAAGGTTCTACTCCTCGTACTACCCGGCCTGGGACCGAGACCTGTACTACGGACTTGTTGACAGACTTGATCTGCCCCACCATCACCTGATCAAGAATATGTCCTGCGGGCAGAGGTCGCAGGTTGTCCTGGGTCTGATATTCGCACAGAGACCTGAACTAATGATCCTCGATGACTACTCTATGGGCCTCGATGCGGGCTACCGCCGGCTCTTCCTCGAGTATCTGCGGGAGTATATCAAAGACGGGACAAAGACCGTTTTTGTGACATCCCACATAGTTCAGGATCTGGAAAAGCTGGTGAATGAGGTCATATTCCTCGACCGGGGCGGAGAGATTATGCAGACATCTCTGGACAGGTTTATGTCCGGTTTCAAACAGTTCAGTTTTAAAAAAGCAGATTCCAAAGAAATGCCGCAAAAAGATGACATCATTAGAAACGTTGACAACACGGGGAGCGTTGTTTCTGTTTACTCATTCCAATCAAGAGAGACGGTGGAATCCCACCTAAAAAAACAAGGCTTTGATATGGCAACACTGGATCAAGTCCCCATGACCCTTGAAGACTCATTCATAGGACTTACAGGAAAATATTGAGGTTAATGGAATGTTCTTATCAATCCTTTACAAAGAGTGGTTAAAGGTCCGCCTTTACTGGGTAATTGCTTTTTTATTAAATGTCGCTCTATTTGTTTATCTTTTCATAAGACTGAGACATCTGTTCGCAATCGAACACGATGAAATGATCTGGTATCAAGCATTCGAGATCGGCACGCTTCACTATTCGCATATAAAATACCTTTTAATCATAACAGGTATGATTATAGGCGCTGCCCAGTTTATTCCCGAGATGCTCGGACACCGTTTCAGGCTTTCGTTTCACCTGCCGGTAAGGCCAAATGCCCTGGCGCTTTGGGCAGTCTTCATCGGCCTTTTTGCCGTATCCGTTATCTGCATCCTTGATGCGTTTTTGCTCTATACCATCATTGGTAATTTCTTTCCCTCTGAAGCGGCAAAAAGTGCTCTTTTAACCGCCTCCCCCTGGCTGTTCGCCGGGCTTACGGCTTATGTAGGGACAGCGCTAATCGCCCTGGAGCCGCAACTACCTAGAAAACTCGTTTATATTGCCATAACGGGTGGTTTCGTGTGGTTATTCTGTCAAGGCAGCGACTATGAGAGTTACAACAGAGCCCTCTGTAAGCTTGCGCTGATATCCCTGTTGTTCTTTCCCTCTGCCATCCTCCCGGCTTACCGCTATCGCAACAGGAGTTCATAATGCTTCCGAGGCTATCGAGATACGCATTGATTATACTGGCAGTTATGATTATGAGTATATATCTGCCCCGGCTATTTCACATAATATTCGACAAAAAGATGGGAAAAACGCAACTCTTTTTCAGCCCGGTGATAAAAAAGTTCGTATTCAGGGAGATGGTAGGCGAAGGACATCGATTCGTAACCCAGGACGAAGATGGAAATGATTACGACCGTATGACCTTTGAGACCCTGATCCCCTTTATCTATTATAAAAATATGGATCTCTGGGGTAAGCTGCCTTTAATTATCGATGGACATACCTTTGACAAGGAGACCATCAAAAAGAACCGTCAGGTCTTTGAGCTAAAACCGCGTATGATCGCTGACCGCAGCCCCAGGATTCAGGTCTTCCCGCTCCTTGAATCTCAGCCGGGCGTGACAAGGCTTCGTTTCCCGGAGGATGCATTCCGCATGACAGACAGGATGGAATTTATTAATGTGGATACCAACACTGTTGACGAAGGGCTGACCAGGCAGTTTACCAACGCTATGAGGGAAGCGGGATTCACATTTCCGGCACGACTTACGGCCGGCCGGGTATCGATCCTGAAATCTTTCGATGAAGGCTTTTTCATCGTCGACGCCAATGGAAACGTCTATCACATAAAGCGGGCCAAGGGTCAACCGGTCGTGGTCAAAACTCCGATACCCGCTAACCTTGGGATTAGAAACATCAAGGTGACGGAGAACAGGAAAAAAGAGATCTACGGCACGCTGCTCACAGAAAATGACGAACCTTACCTCATCACCTACAACAATTATCGGCTTATCAAACTGCCGCTTTTAAACTACAATCCGGACACCATGGACTTAAAGCTTCTGATCAATCCTCTCTACCGGACGGCAGTATATTCTGACAGCCTGACCATCAGGGCCGTTGCCATGAACTCTGATTACAGGCCCATCGCACGGTATGAGTGGGATATGTTTTGCGGCAAAAAGACAACAGCAGACAAGGTTTTTGAGACCCTTTTCCCCTTTTCCATCAAGATGGCAGACAGTACCAGCGGGTACCTTCAATTTTCCCCGTTTTGGAGCGGCAGGATGGGAATTGCAGGTATCGGCATCTCTTTAATCATAGCCATTTCGGTAATGTATGCACGAAAAATTAGCTTAAAGAGGGAGTTGCCGGACCTTGTCTTCGTGGGGTTAACCGGCGTCTATGGCCTGATTGCCATTACCATCATAAGGCCGGAACCATGACAGGCGGACATCGTTAAATGGTTGAATAGTCGAACCTGTTTCGAGGAAGTAACCAATCTCTACCCCTACCCTGCCCGGAGTTCTCAATTTCATAGTCTTTTCGTTTGGAACATGAAGTTCAAACGGCAATCCATGCTGGGCAATAATCTTTCGACAAAACAATTCGAATGATTTTGAAACTGACAGCCCTAATTCTTTAAGTATAGCTTCAGCTTGTTTCTTGACCTCGGGGTTCAGTAAGGCCCTAGCTGTAGCAATCTTTGTGGTTTTCATTTTGCCGCCTCTTTCCAGCTATTAATATAGTATATTATCTCGACTTTGGTCATTTTCTAATTTAGTCTCATCATAGAGAATCAAATAATGTCATGTCATGGGTGAAATATCGTATCAGGCGCTCGTCATTCCAACGAAGGTGGGAATCCAGTATTTCTGGCTACTTAGGCGCTTCCGGATTCCCGCTTCCGCGAGAATGACGGTCATCTTTGCGATATTACATAGATAACAGGATACCAAAGCTTTTTCACATTGAATGATATCATATCAGGTCAATCGGACGGTCTTTGTCTATTTCTAACCTATTGTTTTAAAAGCCTTATTTTAAAAGAACTAACATTGATCTTGATCAAAAATGGCCAAAGTCGAGTTATGAAGATGCCTACTGAACAGGTTAAAGTCAATTAGGAACGGGGAAGAAATCGTCCTCGTTCCTTAACAGTGAAAACAGAGACACGCCACAGGGTAACTCCTAGAAATTGCAAGAAAACAACTCCCTATTTATCTGAATCAGCGCCATGACTGCAGGTCATGGGTGTTATTTAAAAGTTATAAAAAATCGTCAGGGATAAAAAAACTTGACAATTATCTTCCTTTCGTATATTAGGTTAGATTAACTATAAGCGAATTTTCTAACAGTAGAATACATCTCTATATATTCTTTAGGCAAAAAGGGTGAAAACATAGACATGAAACAAGCATTAACCCCTACCATGGAAGATTATATGGAATTGATTTACAATCTTGGAAAGAATGTAAAGGTGGTAAGAGTGAGGGATATAGCCAGGGGCATGAATGTTAAGATGCCCAGTGTGACCTCGATGCTCAAGACCCTAAACAAGAAAAACCTTATCGAACATGAGAAATACGAATATGTGGAGCTGACTGAAGAAGGTCTGGAAGTTGCCCGCGAGTCGGACCTGATTGGCTGCAATACTTCAACGAATACTGCGAGGCTGGCAGCTCAAAAGATATGTGTATCAGACATATGAAGGAGTTTTTGGAAGAATACACCGATAAGATCAAAGAAATTGAGGAAGGGGATGGATAGGTATATGGGGTAT
>DAOWME010000093.1 GCA_030643245.1 Deltaproteobacteria bacterium | reverse complement strand
GAGGTCTTTAATAATTACCCGAACGATTCACCCTCTCCCCTGGTGGGTAAAGTTGCTGAATTAAGGGTTGGTGAAGGCCTTTCTAGACTAGTTTCCATCCAGAAATGGTCTTTTTGCACAATATCTG
Source organism: Deltaproteobacteria bacterium (assembly GCA_030643245.1). GTDB lineage: Bacteria > Desulfobacterota > UBA8473 > UBA8473 > UBA8473 > JAUXHQ01. The sequence continues at coordinate 10,142 of DAOWME010000093.1, read as the reverse complement.
CGTTATGCTCAAAAAATAATCCTCGGAATATTAAACATATGCCTGCGGTTATTTTTTTCGCATGCCTTGATCTTGAACAAAAATCCTCATTTATAGATGGACACTAGACTATCGAACAATGAATGGTGAAGCAAGTATTTTCTCTTGGTTTTAATGACTTCGACAGTCATCATTCCTTGTTTGAAGCTCTGCGGTTTAATAAAAGCAGCTTAAATCAATAGAATTGGGGCAGGGACTACTATCTCAGAGGAGTTTTAGCTTTGAAGGTTGGGTTTGTGGGGTATCCGCCCGATGAAATAATGAGGGAGTACGGTTCTGAGGAACTCATAGACCTCGATAACGACCTTGGCCGGGTGGAAGAGAAGGATGACCTCTACCTTCCAAAGATAACCTGTTCTGTTATAAAGAGGATCTTCAATAATGCATTGGCTTTGCGTCCTAAAAAAATTATTTTTGACGTGGGAGAAGGGAAGTGCGACTCTGGCAGGTTTCTAAGTTGGCTACTGAGAGAGTACTTCCATATGGATATCGTTGAGACGAGAAATCAAAACAGAAGGGGGCGCGGGACCGTTATCTGTGATTCGGAGCTACCTTTGCGGAGAAAATTTGAGTTGATACTTGATGGTATCGTTGAGCCGAAGGATTACAAACTGGGGAGGGAACCACATCCCAAGGCCGGATTGTGGTCGGTCCCATGCTGGGACGCGAGGATATTGGACCTTTTCCCGGATGGTACGAGGGTTTTTGGCTGGACGCGTTGTTTTGAGAACGGCACACCGGATGACCTGGACCTGGAATGCCATGTAGAGAAAGATGTGCCTACGGTCTTCTATGCCCAGGCATTCTGTTCCAAGAACATCCTGGCAAAAAATCTGGCTAGGGTTTACAGAGGGCTCTATGTGGATTGTGATGGAAGACTGACAGCTTCGGTTAAGGCTCAGATAGAGGCATTTCTCTATTTGAGGGGAGCAATGAAATGACGGTCTTTGCCGATCTTGGCAGCACGTGGTCGAAGGTCGTGGATTCTTCAGTGAAGATTATAAAGACAAAAGAGGTGCCTCTGGATATCATAGCGGATTTTGCCTGCGGGCACAATGCTGGAAAGAGGTCCAAGAGGTCTGTGAATGAACTTATCGCCCTCTGTGAAGGCGGCCTCAGATTGATAGGTGAGAAGAACTTTCTTCTGGTGGACGTGGGGAGCAGGGATACCAAGTACGTTGTTTGTGAGGATGGTAAGTTTGTCCAAACCGGATGGAATCAGGAATGCGGTGCTTCTCAAGGCTTTGCTGTTGAGCTTTTGGAGATGTACTATGGTTTTGATTGCAATGAGTTGGAGACCCCTGAAAGTGGTTATCCGGTAACATGCGGGCTCATTGGCATATCGAGGATATTCGATGAGATAATAAAGACGGGTGATGAGAAGAAGGCAGTGGCCAGGTTTGTCAAAGGGATTGCCATGAATGTTTATCACTTCACAGGCAGGCCAGGAAGGATGTATCTCAGCGGGGGGATGTGCGAAAACAGGCTTTTCATAGAATCACTTCCATGCGAGGTGATCCCACTGGGGAGGTTGGTTTTAATTGAGGGGCTCAGAGAGATATGGAAGAGAGACAATGGTCTGGAAGGGCCATAAATCAGTTGTCCCCAGGACTTGTGATGAGGACACCGGGATGGATTCTATCCGGGTTTTTATACCTCGCGCGGTCATAATTTGCGGAATTTTCGGTGAGCAATGGGCACCGAGCGCAAGGCGCGAAAGCGCGTAATAGCGGGTCCTATTGCAAGCTTGAGCAACGCAGCGATCGGTGGTCAGGGCCAGCGAAAAAGCGCAAATTATGGCCGTGCTATAGGTTTTCAGATATTAAATTTCACAAGGCCAGAGGGAGGAATCCGAGTAAGTCGTACATTTTTAGTACGTCGTCGAGGCTTCCGACCGATAACGCAGTGAAATTTAATATATGGAAGTCTATAGGTATATATGGAGGGAAGGACGCTAAGGATTCAAGGGGGGAGATAATGTTTGTAAAGCAACTGGAAGTTGGCCAGTTAGGCGTGTTTGCGTATATAGTGGGATGCAAAGAGACAGGAGAAGGGCTGGTTATTGACCCCGCATCCCATCCGGACAGGATAATTTCTATCAGCAAGGAAAACGGGATTGAGATAAAGTACATCGTAAATACCCATTCGCATCTGGATCATACCATGGGGAATGCCGATATGGTTGAAAAAACGGGTGCGAAGATAATAATACACGAAAATGAAAAGGAATCGCTTACGAATCAGCCGGATTATTATCTTGCCATGTTTGGGTCGAGGCAGTCCCCGCCTGCAGACATTACTGTTCAGGATGGAGATACGATCAAGATAGGCAAACTTAGCCTCGATGTAATACTTACACCTGGACACTCTCCGGGGGGGATCACCCTCCACTTAAACGGTTACCTCTTCACCGGAGATACCCTTTTTGTGGGTGGTGTCGGTAGGACGGACCTCCCGGGAGCGTCATGGCCACTCCTCCTAAAATCCATTAAGACCCGGATCCTGACCTTTCCTGATGACACGATTATAATGCCCGGGCATAATTATGGGTTTGCCCCAACCTCTACTGTCAAACAGGAGAAGGATTCTAACCCGTTCATCAGGGATATGGCATAGTTCATGGATTCGATCCACCTTTGCCAACCTGACAGCGGGAAATCATGCGGGGCTTGCTGCGGCCTGTACAATTGGGACGATCATTCCAGGGAAAGCCTGGAGCCCTTGTTTCAGAAAAAAACCGACCTTTTCCGGTCTTTGGTACGGAATTCCGGATCATTTGACAGTTATAGAAGAGAAATCTCGGAATTATTCTCCCAATCGAAGCTCTTTGAAACCATCTACAACTGTGAATTTCTGGGTTTTGTGGATGGGCCGCAGACGAAGGTAGGATGCCTCCTCCACCCCATGGTGAATGATGGAGAGGATCTCAGGGATCACTCTTTTTACGGCAAAGAGTTGTGTGCTTCTCATGAATGTCCCAGTTATACTTACCTTACACAGGAGGAGAAAAAGGCTGTCATCTACGGGTGCGATGACTGGTACATTTACGGTCTGGTTGTTACTGATATCGATTTCGTAAAAGAATATTTTAAGTTCGTACATAATACGCTCGGTGAAACTACAGACCCTGAGAAGATAAAAGAACGGGAATTGAAGGCCGTGGTCTCGGATTATTTTAGGTTAAAGGAAGAGTGGAGGTTCAAAAGCAGGAAGAAACGTCTTGGTAAATACTATTTTTCTTATGAAGAGTACCATATAGCTGAGATCGATTACCAAAAAAGACTGGGGATAGATGGGTCACGCTTTGACAAGATATTGGTGAGTCTGGAGTCAGAGTTTAGGTCGGCCGAGGAATTGTACGAAGCAGAGAGGATTGTACAGGCTAGTATTGATAGGTTCATTGAAGTGTATACACACGGATGACACCCGGGTTTTTTGGGAAGTCACAAGCCTTGGAGATAGCCCCCTGGAACATGTGATGATTGAGAAAGGATTTCTATGGATAGCGAAAAAGGACCGGATTATAACGAAGAAGTGGAAGTAGTCAGGGATATACTGGAAGGTTGGGAAGGAGAGAAAAATCTCATTGCCATTCTACTTTCAGTTCAGGACCACATCGGTTATCTCCCTGAGGAAGGTATGATGGAAATAGCAAGATATCTCGATGCCTCGGAAACAACTATCTACGGAGTGGCCACGTTCTACAATCAGTTTCGTTTTATTCCGCCGGGAAAGAATCATGTCGAGGTATGCATGGGTACTGCATGCCATGTGAAACGGGGCGAGATCGTCCTCGACTCGTGGAAAAGGCGGATAGGTATAGGGGAGGGGGAGGTGACTGAAGATCGGGAATTCAGCCTGGAAAGGGTGAATTGTGTGGGGTGCTGTGTCCTGGCCCCTGTAACTGTCATCAATGGAGAAGTGCATGGTCAGATGGATCCCACCAAGGTTGATGGCATCCTATTGAGACATGAGTTGGCAAAGGAAGCCGAAGAGAGAGAAAAGGAAGTGTCCGGATCGCGTATAGAAGAGTGTGGGGAAGAATAGAATGATGGAAGGGACGGTTGAGGAAAGGCTTGAAGCGCTGAGGGAAACGGCACTCGGAGATTTCCCGGGGACAGATGCAGGAGATGAGACAATAATTTACGTTGGAACCGCTACCTGTGGTAGGTCATCAGGTTCTCTTGAAGTGGTTTCTGCTTTTGAGGATAGTGTAAAGATGCTCGGAATTAAAGCCAGGATAATTGAGGTCGGATGTCACGGTCATTGCTATGCAGAGCCTATGGCCATCGTTTCGAAACCGGGATGGCCCCCTATAATGTATGGCTACGTCACACCGAACCGGGTTCAGTCGCTTATGAAGAGATTTTTCAATGACGAAGATCCTGCCCTGGAATGGGCCTTGGGAGCGATGGAAGAAAATGATTTAATCCCGACAGTTTACGAAACCCCCAGATGGGCCATGGAACAGAGGCGGTTACTGAAAAACTGTGGCGCCATAGATCCTGAGAATATTAATCACTACATAGCCCTTGGCGGTTATGCGGGTCTGGCGAATGCCCTGAACATGGAACCGTCAGAGATAATTGAAGAGATGAAGAAAGCGGGGTTAAGAGGACTGGGAGGCGCCGGGTTTGTAACAGGGAGAAAATGGTACATCTGCCGGAAGGTCCCACAGTTTCCAAAGTACGTCATATGCAATGCTGACGAAGGAGACCCCGGCGCTTTTATGGATAGAACCATTCTCGAGAGTGATCCACATTCCGTCATAGAAGGGATGATAATAGCGGGTCGTGCGATCGGCGCTGAATCGGGCTACATATATGTGCGGAAAGAATATCCGCGTGCTGTATCCATAATGGGTAAGGCAGTCTCCCAGGCCCGAGAACTTGGACTTCTGGGAGAGGATATCCTGGGCAGCCGGACCTGCTTTGATATCAAGATAAACCAGGGGGCAGGGGCATTCGTATGTGGCGAAGAAACGGCGCTCATGACATCTATAGAGGGGAAAAGGGGAATGCCCAAACCAAGACCTCCCTATCCGGCTAATAAAGGTCTGTGGGGGAACCCTACGGTGATAAATAATGTCAAGACCCTCGCTTCAGTATCCAAAATACTCGTTCATGGATCTGAAGAGTTCGCCTCCGTAGGCACGGAGAACTGCAGGGGTACGGCCGTATTCGCCCTGGCCGGCAAGATACAGAATGCAGGTTTAGTGGAGGTTGCCTTCGGGACGATGCTAAGAGAGGTCATATTTGATATTGGCGGTGGGACCCCCCCCCTGATCAAGACGTCACAGGTTGCAGGAGAACCTTCCAAACCCGTCAAGAAGAAATTCAAGGCAGTTCAAATTGGCGGGCCATCAGGGGGATGCCTTCCGGATTCCCTTTTGGACATACCCATATCTTTTGACACGATAATGGAAACGGGAGCGATTATGGGTTCCGGCGGGATGGTAGTACTCGATGAGGACAATTGTATTGTTGAAACCTCTCGATACTTCTTGGAGTTCACTCAGAATGAGTCCTGCGGCAAATGTACCTTCTGCCGGATCGGAACCAAGCACATGCTCAATATCCTTACTAACATCACAAGAGGAACGGGCTGTATGGAAGACCTCGATCTGCTTGAGGAATTGGCTGCGACTATTAAGCAGGGTTCTCTCTGTAACCTTGGAAAAACATCTCCCAACCCCATATTGACAACCCTCAAGTATTTCAGGGAGGAATACGAAGCACATATACTAGAGGCAAGGTGCCCTTCACTGGAGTGCAAAGATCTTATTGCTTACTACATTCTTCCTGAGAAGTGCCAACGGGCATGTGACGCCTGTGTCGGCAGTTGCCCTACAGAGGCCATCTATACGAGAAAAGATCGTCTGAAGGCTATTGATCAGGAGAAATGCGTTAAATGTGCCTGCTGTATCGATGCCTGTCCTGCCCAGTATGATGCAGTGATAAAGATATCGCCTATATGTGATCTTCCTGAGTCGGAACCTCGTGATGATACCCCATCAGAAGAGGACAAGACATAGAAGCTGCTCTTGCTCAACCTATGAGGATGAAAGATGGAAACCGTATCTTTAATAATTAACGGAAAAAAAATAGTAACTGAAAAGTCCAAGAAGATTCTGTGGGCTGCTTTGGAGAACGGCATTTTTATCCCTCATCTCTGTGCTGTCCCGGAAAGTCCCCTCCCTTTTGGGGGCTGTAGACTTTGTTTCGTTGAGATAGAAGGGGTGAAAGGCCCGGTAACGAGTTGTACGGAAGAGGTGGCCGCCGGGATGGTAGTACACACCAGGACAGAGTCTGTATTAAGGCTGGCAGGAATGGCATTCGAGTTGATCATGTCCAGACACCCCATAATTTGCAAGGAGTGCCCGGCTAACAAGAAATGTGCCCTTCAGGATATTGCACGTGAGATGGGATTCAAACTCAAGCCGAAGAGACTTCCACAGATCCTCCCGGAATTGCCTGTAGACGACAGCCATCCTCTGTTTATCTATAATCCTAACCTGTGCGTTCTATGTGGTCAGTGCGTTTACATCTGTAATGAGGTCGTTAAACAGGCCAGACTGGATTTCAACTTCAGAGGCTTTGAAACTCAGGTAGGCACTTTCCAGAATAGGCCCCTTGCCGATTCCCGATGCAACTCGTGTTTAAAATGCGTAGAAGCCTGTCCGGTAGGTGCCCTATCAAAGAAGTGAGTAAAATGGATTTCGCCTTGTTCCTAACGGGATCGTACGCAGTTTTGTGCTGGCAATTTTGTCCCCATCGGGTTATATTGGCGCTAGGTTAAATAATCCCGACCACAGGATGGGGTATTAGCGCACCAGCGATAAGTCCTGGTCATTGAGAAATTAGTAATTTTTTCGACCTGTGCAGTTGGTCAAGTTTACCGCTTGCCGCCTACTTGCTTCGTTTGCTTCTTATGAACTACAGTCTTGCATAAGGCTGAATGTGTAATGGGATGAAAAGTCTCGTATGGCTATTTTAAAAGTTGGCCAGGTCCTTACGTATAAGAAGCAAACGAAGCAAGCAGCCGGCGCTTAACGCAATCCTGCTCAACTGCACAGGTCGAAATATTTTATCCGAGGTAATGAGTGAACGGGAAGATAGTAACCCATAATGATTTTGATGGTGTTGTGAGTGCAGCGATATGTTCGGTTGCTCTCGGTGTGAGAAAGATCTATTTTGCCGGGCCCACGACCATCACAAAGTCTCTAATTGCAATATCTGAGGACGACATCGTCTGTGATCTTCCGTACCCCCTGGACTGTGGCCTCTGGTTTGATCATCATGAGGGGAACCTCCAGGATCTCGAATACAGGAAAATTGACCCATCAACTATAAAAGGCAGATACGCTCCGCTGAAAAGTTGTGCGAGGGTGGTATTTGAGTATTTCTCGGAAAAGGGGAAACTCCCTGAATTCATTGAGGAAGCTGTGAATGAAGCTGATATCATCGATAGCTTTGGGTACAATTCTATTGAGGAGTGGAGGAAGGAGTCTCCGGGAAAGATAATTGACAATACGTTCAGAATAAGCGGACAATCAAGATATGAAAAAGAGTCTTACATGAGGGAAATAGCTTTTCTTCTCACTGAGAGACCTATTGAAGAGGTTGCCACTACTCCGAAGGTAAAGGAGAAGTTCGAGAGGTCAATAAAACAGGAAGAGGGGATGCTGAAACTCATAAAGGAGAGTTCAACTCTTTTGTCCGCGGATAAAGATTGTGAGATTATCTTGCTTGACCTCACGAAATACAAGAGGAGGCCCTCACTGATCAAGAATCTAAGCTATCTTCTTCATCCTAATGCTTCCGCTGTGCTACAGATTGTGAATCTCTTTGACAGAGGGGTGAAAACAAATGATCTCAGCTTTTCCATGTCGCTCGGCATAAATACGAACGCCATTGAACATGGCAAAGATATAGGGGAGATAATGAGGATACTCAACATCGGTGACGGCCACAAAGGAGCGGGAGCCGGCACGGTGCACTGTAAGTCAAAACAGGAGATGCTTAGGAAGAAGGTGGCGATAAAGGATAAAATCTTGAGGCTATGGAAAGGTCAGGTAAGGAAAGGTGGGCTGTGAAATGAACATCCCAAGGAGGCGACTGGGGAAGACGGGAATTTCCGGATCAGACTCAGATTTTAATCCTTAAATTACGCACTGTATTCCTGTGGTGAAAATCTTCGTCTTCCTTGACCTTGACAAACTATCTTAATTCTGTATGGACCTTAAACTAAGGGGTAAATTCCTGTAGAATTGCCACAACCTCCATATTTGGGTTGACAGTTGGACTAGGTTTTGCTTATAATTTTCATATTTGCGTAGTTAGCCTTTAGCAAACATTGTACTTTGGCCGCGTCCCTAAGATTGATATACCAATTGAGTGCCGGAGTGGTGAAACTGGTAGACGCAGGGGACTCAAAATCCCCCGGGCCTTGCGCTCGTGTCGGTTCGAGTCCGACCTCCGGCACCAAGAAAATCAGGGGGGTTAGCCAACATTGGTTGACCCCCTTTTTTCGCTTCAATCACCAGAATTTTCTTCCAGGTTCCCTTTCACCTTGGCGTATAGTTCTTCAGCCCTGAATGAACTTCTCACTAATGGAGCAGAGGCGATTCCGGAGAATCCCATTTCCATGCCTATCTCTTCATACTCAGAAAATTCTTTGGGAGTAATAAATGCAACTACCGGATGGTGTTTCGAGGAAGGTCTTAGATACTGACCAATCGTGAACAAGTCACAGTCTGCCTTTCGCAGATCACGCATAACATTAATAACTTCGTCCCTGGTTTCTCCTAAACCTAGCATCAGACCAGACTTTGTAGTGGTTGTTGGGTCCATGCGCTTCACCTCAGAGAGCAGTTCTAAAGAACGCTTGTATAAAGCCAATGGCCTTACATCCGAGTACAGACGCGGAACCGTCTCTATATTATGGTTAATCACTTGAGGTTTCGCTTCTACCACAGCCCTCAATGGATCAGAGGAACCACGGAAATCCGGGATGAGCACTTCAACCATAATATTATCCCCATCACGAAGTATCCTTATGACCCTTACAAACTGTGATGCACCACCATCAGGAAGATCATCCCTGGTGACAGATGTTATTACCACGTATCGCAGATCGAGTTTCTTAACTGCTTTAAAAATACATTCCGGTTCTCTTCTGTTAAGAGGGATAGGGGTTCCTTTCTTCACAGCACAAAAGGTGCATCGCCTGGTACAAACATCCCCTGAGATGAGAAACGTTGCTGTTTTTCTGGAAAAACATTTTCCCATATTGGGGCACCGGGCACTCTCGCAGATTGTGTGCAAGTTCAACTCCTGCAAGAGGTATTTCATTCTGAGCATGATTTCAGGAGCTGGAAGTTTCCGTTTTAACCAATATGGGAATCTCGGCACTTGTTCAGTTAAATCCTTTCCATTCATCGAATTCTGGTGGAAGTAGGTCGAGGACTTCCTCCCCACTCATACTGTAAAGATCGTAGGTCAGATCCAACTGCTGAACGACATCTATGAACCGAAAAAGGGTTCCAGCCTTTCTTGAGGTAACTGCGACGCCGGGTTTGGCCTTTCCCTTCTTGGAATCGAAATATAAAAGATTCGGACCTGTGCAGTTGAGCAGGATTGCGTTAAGCGCCGGCTTGCTTGCTTCGTTTGCTTCTTATACGTAAGGACCTGGCCAACTTTTTAAATATCACGTTCCAGAACAACCTTGAACGATTCATAAAAACAGGTCTCCAAAGAATATCTTGATTAAATAGCGGTCCCTATGCTAGTCTTTTTGGCCACAAAAGTCAACAACACCGAGCAATTCTCAGCAGTTCTAATTATGGTTAACCCTTCGATGATATAGTACTCCAACTTTGGTTTTTCCGGGCATGATTTTTGCCATTTCACAGGTGTTACTTCTAATAAAGTAAGTGCCCAAAGTGGAGTACAGCTGATAAGGGAGGGGGACGAAATAACTTCCCCATTTGTGCATCTCATCTTCAGGCCATCTTTGCCCGATATTCAAACACAAAATCCTCAAAATAGTTCGACTATTCCTGCGGTTTTGCGTTTTCAGATCAAAAAATCTAACCTAAATCT